>NZ_LIQY01000219.1 GCF_001418495.1 Streptomyces pathocidini
GCCCCCGACCGCTCCCTCCAGCGGGACGCTTCGGCCGGGTGACAGCGGTGCGGCCGTGACCACGATGCAGCGGCAGCTGTATTCGATCGGCCTCTACCACGGCCATCGGTACGGCGACTACGACGCCGACACCGAAGCCGCCGTACGCAGGTTCCAGGAATGGGGCACGGTGGCGGCGGAGTGCAGTGTGGATCCCCGCGGTGTGTACGGTCCGGCCACTCGCCGGGCGCTCGAGCGCGAGGCTCCCTGAAAGATCCTCGTTTCTTCCTCCGCACCGTGCCGACCGGGAACGGTGTACGCGCTAGCGCTCGGTGATCTTTCCGTAGGCGATTTCGGCGAGGCGTTCCTGCCCTGACTTGCCGGGATGGAAGTAGTCCCACGTGCTCAACAGGGAACGGGTGAAGCGGACGTCGAAAACGGCGCCGCCGTCGTAACGGCACAGCTTGTCCTTCCGGCACACATCGCGCAGGACCTCGTTGTACGCGGACACCCTGGCCGTCACTGCCTTGCGCCGGTCCACGGACGCCTGGTCCATGGCATCGGGGTCCTTGAGCATCGAAGGGCAGACCCCCAGCTGCCAGATCTGCCGCGCCATCGGATCCTCGCGCCCCTCGGTCCACAGCCGCTGGAGGTCGGGGATGCTGGAGACATACACCCTGGTCTCCGGTGATGCACGCCGCACCGTGCGCAGCGCGTACCCGAAGTCCGCTCGGAACTCGTCGACGGGTGTCATCTCTTCGGCGCTGTCCTGGCAGGCATCGTTGGCCCCCATGAGGACCGTGACGAGATCGGGGCGCTGGGCCATCGCGGCCTCGATCTGGCCAGGCAGGTCGGCCATGCTCGCGCCGGTCTTCGCGAAGTTGCCGGCGTTCTCCTCGGTGACCGGTTGCTTGAGGAGCCGTTGAGCCAGGCTCCGCAGCCTGGGGTCCGAACCTGTCGCCCATGACACCTCCGGACAGTCGGACAGCACACCGCAGGCGTGGAACCCGCGGGTTATCGAGTCGCCGACCGAAGCCACCGACGTGAAGTCCATGGTCCACTCGGTGCGCGCCGCGGAGTCCGCGGTGTCCGGGGCGGAAGGGGAGCAGGCGGCCGTCGCGAGCACGAGGAGCGGAAGGGACGCGCCGGCAACCCGCCTGCCCCATCGGCGAGTTGTCCCCGGGTGCCGATGCCGGTGCTGCCGTCGGATGCCCCGCATTTCTGTCTCCTTCCGGTTCACGGTGTTCAGTGCTTGCGCATGACGGCGGGCTCGTGGCGCCTGAGGAACTTGATGACCAGGAAAAAACCGATCAGGCCGATGGCCGCGAGAATTCCTATGTCCGTGATCCACTGAGCGAGGTCGTGGCGCCACAGCGTGTCACGCATTTTCGGATTCTTGGCTTCGGCGGGAGGGCTGACCCGGGACAGATCGACGGTCGCCGCCAGGGCACCGACCGCCCAGCGGGAGGGCGCGAGCCAGGACAACTGTGCCAAGCCGACTTGGTTGAACATGGGGAAAACGGCGCTGGTGGCCATGATCTGAAAGAGCGTCGCCATGGTCAGCAACGGCATGGTCTTCTCCGCGGTCCGCACCAGTGCGGAGATCACCAGGCCGATGACCATCGAGGTCACGGAGAGCAGCCCGATGATGAGGGTCATCTCCAGCAGGGCGGACGGAAACACCAGCCCGGTCTCCGGGAGCCGTCGCCCGATGAGGCCGAGGACGCCGATGGACAGTCCTTGCAGCGCGGTGACCAACCCCAGCACGATGATCTTGGAAGTCGCGTAGGCGGAGCGTGACAGCCCCGTGGCCCGCTCCCGTTGGTAGATCATCCGTTCCTGTACCAGCTCCCGGATGGAGTTCGCCATCCCGGTCAGGCAGGCCCCGACAGCCAGCATGACCACGACGCGCGACGCGTCCACGTTGAAGGACGAGTAGAGGTCTTGATCGCTGCCCTGCTGGCTGGGTATGAGGAAGCCGTCCGGCGCTGGTACGGCTCTGCTCAACAGCCCCATCAGCAAAGGCAGGCACACCGTGAGGATCACGTAACCGCGATCTGCCGCGATGACCGAGAAGTGGCGCCGTACCAAGGTCGCGAGCTGGGCGAACCAACTCGGCGACGCCGTGGCACTCTTCTGCTTCCGGACCAGTCTGCTCCCGGCCTCGCCGAACGTCTCGCTGGTCAGACCGGTGATGTGCCTTCGGTAGTGCTCGGATTTCCGGTAGCCATCGGCCCAGAAACGGTTGGGGGAGAGCTCGAACTCCTGGAACACATCCGCCCAGTCCTTCTTCCCGAAGAACTCCAACGCCTCGCTCGGCAGCCCGAAATACGCGGTGCGCCCACCGGGTGCCAGCACCAGAAGCCGATCGCACAGCTCCAGATTGGCCACGCTGTGGGTGGTGAGCACCACGGTGCGCCCACCGTCCACGAGCCCTCGCAGCATCTGCATGACCTGCCGGTCCAGCCCCGGATCCAGGCCCGAAGTGGGTTCGTCCAGGAAGAGCAGCGAGGGCTTGGTCAGCAGTTCGAGAGCGACGGAGACGCGCTTGCGCTGACCGCCGGAGAGCGAGGCGATCTGGGTGTCGCTGCGATGGGTGAGGCTGAGTTCCGACAGGACTTCCTCGACCCGGGCATCCCGTGCCGCGTCGTCGTGGTCCTTCGCGAAGCGGAGCCTGGCGGCGTAGCGCAGGGCCGTCCGTACGGTCAGTTGCGTGTGCAGGATGTCGTCCTGCGGTACGAATCCGATCTGCCGACGCAGGACGCCGAAGTGCCGGTAGAGGTCGCAGCCCTCGTAGAGGACGTTCCCCTTGTCGGCGGGTTGGTATCCGGTCAGTGCGCGCAGAAGGGTCGTTTTCCCGGCGCCGGACGGTCCGATCACGGCGATGAGGGAGTTCCTCGGCAGGCTCAGTGTCACGTCGTCCAGCAGCGTTTTGCGTCTGCCGTACTGACGGATGGATGTCTGCAGCGAACGGGCGGTGAGGCAGACCGTGTTGCTGCCCGCCTGGTCGGCACCCTTCGTCGACTGCAGGCCCGTCGACTGCAGGCGAGATGCGCGGGCTTCTTCGGGTGGTTCACCGTTGGCCGGTGCTGTCTCTGCCACCGTGCCCCATGCAGCGATCATGGAATCGGACACGTGAAACCTCTCAGGCGCGGCGCGCATTCCGCTTGCATAGGAGCTCGTTCTGCATCGGACCTCATCCGTACGCCCGGAACCTCAGGCAGGGTTCCGGGCGCACGGACGAGCCCTGGAAACGGGTGACTAGTTGGTCTTCGAACCGCGGCGGCTGGTGAGCCAGAACCCGCCACCGGCCAGAGCGGCGAGGGCAGTGGCGCCGCCGACGACCGCGGGGTTCGTCAGCGGGAAGTCGACGTCATCCGCCTTGTCGTAGAAGACACTGCCCACCTGGAACGCGTCCTCTATCTTGTCCTTGTTCCAACTGGCGTTGCAGACCTGTCCCTTGCTGCTCTTGGCCTGGGGCCAGGCGAGCAGCTTGTAGTAGCCGGCACCGTCTGCGGTGAAGTCGGTGGTCTGGGTGAACTCGATCTTCTTCGTCCGGTCATTTCCATGCGGGACCACCTCGAGCTTCTTGGGCTCGGGCGTCAGCTTGGACGGAGTACCGTCCGACTTGACCCACTGGTAGTAGACCTCGTCCGTGACGTCGCAGGGCAGACCGCTGCCGTGCCGGGGGTTGGACGCGTCAATGATGAACTTGTTCCCGGGCACCTTTCCGCTCTCGGTGATGAATCCCCAACCGTCCTGGCTGTTCCCGTCCGGGCTGCTCCACGCGTTGTCCCAGGGCAGGCGGGCGACGGGGCGTCCGCCTCCCTCGGAGCCGTCGCAACGGTCGAACCGTCGCATGTCCATCACCGGGCGGACCGTCTGACGGCTGCCGTCCATCAGCTGGACCACGATCGCGACGGGGTACTGGGTGGTGGGACACCCGTTTCCACCGGGGCCGAAGTCGCCGCGCAGAGTAAAGGTGATCTTGTCGGAGTTCCCCTCGCTCTCCGTGCTGACGACCTCGTATTCCTCCCCCATCCCTCCCCTGCCTCGCGACACTTCCCGCGCGAGCTTGTCAACGTTGTCGTCGCCTCGGTAGGAGTACCCCATCCCTTGGATCTTCTGACCCTTCGGGACGGTGATGACTCCGTCGTAACGGAACTCCGAGTCAATGCTGTTGGGGCGGTGGGAGAATCCGAGGGTGTAGATCGGGGTGCCGGCCGACTTCTGGTCCTTGGCCTTGTCGGCTGCCTCGCCGGACAGGGAGTTGCCGGCTGCGGGAGCGGTCGGCGC
Organism: Streptomyces pathocidini; assembly: GCF_001418495.1. GTDB lineage: Bacteria > Actinomycetota > Actinomycetes > Streptomycetales > Streptomycetaceae > Streptomyces > Streptomyces pathocidini. The sequence goes on from NZ_LIQY01000219.1 coordinate 4,276, forward strand.
GGGAGACGCCGAGGCCATCGCAGCGGTGGCGGATGCCGTGCTCAGGGAGCCGGCCGCCATGACGACGCCAACGCCTGCCAGGAGCGCTCGGCGCTTCTTACCAATCACGTGCTTGGTCCTTTCAGATCGCACCAGTGCGGTCACAGTGGCCACAGAAGGATTCTGTAAAACCCCTGCCAGGTTTACTGCTTGGTAAAGTGGATCAGGAATTCATAAAGGTGACACTGTCCGCGCTCGTTGGTGCACACGGATCACCCACAGGTCAACATCCGTACTTACGACGCGAGATGGACCTTGCTGCCCGGCGCGGCGATCGCGAACAAGGCGATCAGTCCCCCGATGACGAAGCCCAGGGAAAAGAGCGCGGCCACGGTGTCGTGAATGGCGATGAGCTCACTCTTCGGCAGTTTGTCGGCAAGCACGGTGAGCAGCGAGATCCGCAGGATGTTGCCCAGGAAGACGAGCGCGACGCAGCCCGCCAGCCCGCCCAGGAGGTAGGGGATCCGTACGATGCTGCGCATCGACGTCGCGATGGCCGCGGCCGCCAGGAACAGCGGTCCGACCGAGCAGCTCGAGGTGATGCGGAGGTACAGCACACTTCCGCCCTCGGAATCCCGCCGGATGAAGACCCCGGGGCCGTCGGCCCAGGCCTCCAGGCTCGGCGCGAGCAGGTGGGTCAACTTCAGGCTGGCCATCCCCTCGAATTCGCGGACCGGGTCCTTGACCACGAAATAGCAGACCAGGCCGACGACGAGCACCAGGAATGTGGCGGGCGCGGCCCAGCGGACACTGGAGGAGAGCCCTCGCCGGGCGCGACTCGATGCCTTCTTCCCGTGCGCCCGCCCGAATCGGTCCCTGCGCTCGATGTGGGCCTCGGACGGCGGCTGCCCCGAGACGGCGGTGTCGTCGGCCTCGCCTGCCGGGGGCCGGTCAGGCGTCCCGACCTCCTCCACCGGCACCGGCTGCGGGATGTCGTCGCCGCTGCGGGCGGTCTTCGCCCATCCGCCGGCCCGCCCGGTGATGCCGTCCACCCACGCCTTGGCGACGATCAGCAGGCCGAGTACGTACAGCGGGAAGTACGCGGGGAGCAGCAGGTACCGGCGTAGCGGAGCGCGCGTTGCCACGAGCGCGACGCCCAGCTGCATGAGCGGCCCGTAGAAGAGGACCGGCCACAGAGCGACCGAGATCGGGACCAGCTCCTGCGGAAAGACCGGGACGAACAAGCCGCAGACCAAGGCGAACAGGCTCAGGAGGGGCAGGTGGTAGATGACGAGGTAGTAGACGAGCTCCAGCTTCTGCAGCGGCGAGATGCCCCGGTGGCGGAGGATCTCCGGGAGGTAGTCGCGGCACACCTGCTGGTGCCCGGTGGCCCAGCGGCGGCGTTGCCGCCAGTAGGCCATGGGCGTGGTCACGGCCTCTTCGTAGTCCAGGGCGTCGGGCTCGTACTGCACTTCGTGCCCGGCCAGCATGACGCGCAGCGTCAGGTCGGTGTCCTCCGTCAGGGAACGCTCGCTCCACCCCCCCATGTCGTCGAGGACGCTGCGCCGCACGGCGCAGTTGGAGCCGCCGTAGGAGGGCATGCCCGTGTACGCGCTGCGCCCCTGCTCGCCGATGATGTAGCCGCCGAGGTAGTCCACCGCCACCAGTTGGGCCAGGATGCCGTCGTGCCCGTTCGCGATCACGCAGCGGCCCTGCGCCGCGCCCACGCGCGGGTTGTCGAAGCAGGCGGCGAGATAGCGGAGCGCGTTCGGTTCGGGAGTGTGGTCGGCGTCGTACACCACGATGACCTCGCCCGTGGCGTAACGGGTCGCGTGGTTGAGCGCTCCGCTCTTGCCGCCGTGGCCGGGCGGACGGTGGAGCACCTGCAGACGGTCCGGGTGGCGCTTCTGCCAGACGGAGAGTTTCTCGAGCGTCGAGTCCTGTGATCCGTCGTCGACGATGACGAGCTGCAGGAGTTCCCGCGGATAGTCGAGGTCCAGCAGACTGCGCACCAGGCGGTCTACGACTGACTCCTCGTTGTGGCACGGGACGATGACGGTGACGCGGTGTCTGGCCGGAGGGACAGAGCGGCGCCAACCGGCCCGCTGCATGGTCGACTTGGTGGCGGCGCGTACCAAGGTGAGGGTGCGCAGCCCCGATACGGCGAAGCAGACCAGGCAGAGGTAGAGGGCGATGGTCAGGGGACCTCGTGGGCCGATGAGCCACAGGCCCAGCACGGTGCACAGGGCCACGCCCAGGAGCCACAGGCCTATCTCGCCATAGGCGGGACGCGGCGCGGCACGGCGCGCGGGAGGCTTGCCGCCGCGGCCCGGCGCCGGCTTCGGCGCCGGTTTCGCCTGCGCCTTCCCCTTGCCCTTGCCCTTCGCCTTCGGCGCCGACGCAGGTGTTTCGGATGCCATGTTCACGACCCGCACCGCTCGCCGGACTCCCAGGCGCACACGAGCCGGATCAGTGCCGAAGCTGCGTCCGCGCAGCACCCCAGAGCGGAGCCGCCACAGGGGGCCGCCCCGTACTCGCCGGTGCGGACTCGCACGGCACCGAGCAGTCCCGCGGCGCGGGCGCCCGCGATGTCCTTCTCCGGGCGGTCGCCCACATGCACGATGGTGCTCGGACGGACACCGAGGAGCCGTGCGGCCTCCAGGAACGGGGCCGCGGACGGCTTGCGGTGTTCGCGCCCTCCGAGCTCGTCCGACACCACCACCGCGTCGAAGAGCTCGGCGAGGCCGAGAGCCGCCAGCTTCTGCCGCTGCTGCGGAGGATGACCGTCCGTCACCACGGCCAGCGGAACACCGCTACGGCGCGCTGCCGTCAGCGCGGCGGTCACGCTCGGGTACGGGAGGAGGCTCGCCGGGCGATAGGAGCGGAAGGCCTCGACCAGGGGCGCGGAGGGCGCCGTGGAACCGATCGCGGCCAGGGCCCGGTCGATGATCCCGCCCCGGTCGGTGCCCAGGGCGGCCTCGCGGACGAGGGCCTCGTACAGGGGCTGCTCCTGAACGCCGAGGCTCTTTCGGGCGGCCGAGGCCACCGTCCGCCATGCCCCGGTGAGCCAGTCGGCCTGAGCGAAGAGCGTGTCGTCCAGATCGACGGTGATGGCGGCGAGCCGGGTGAGAGGTTCCGGAGTGAACTCGTCACGCCCTACCGCGCATCCGCGGCAAGGAGCCGCGTCCGGGTGGCCGGGACCCCAGGGGGCGGCACTCATATCGTGGGCACCTGCCCATCCGTGAAGTCCGGTTCGCGCAGCGACATGCGCTCCCACACATCGCTCCGGCCGAGGACACGAGCCGTGTGCTCCGCCGTTCTCCCGTCCCCGTAAGGGCACTCCAGGGAGGCCAGCCGGGCGACGAAACGCGGCGCGGTGACCTCGGCGACCGCTTCGCAGACGGCGCCGTGCTCGACCGGGCTCAGCCGGGCCAGCCCTGCCTCGACGCCTTCCCACCGGGGAGTCGAGCCGCGCATGACCACCGCGGGAACCCGCAGCCACGCGGCCTCTTCCTGGAGCCCTCCGGAGTCGGTGACCACCACCTGGCTGTGCCGCAGCCGGCGCAGCAGGTCCGTGTACGGCAGGGGGGCCAGGATCTCGGCCCCCGTGGCGGCCAGTTGCTCCTCAAGGCCGAAGGCCCGCAGCCGGTCGGCTGTCCTGGGGTGTACGGGGAACACCACCGGCCCGGCCTCCCGCGACAGCCGCTCCACGGTCCTGACGACCTCGGCGAGCCGCTCGGGCACATCGACCGTGGTCGGGCGGTGGACCGTGATCAGGACGCCGCGGCGTTCGCTGACAGGGGCAGCCAGGACGCCGCGTGAACGCAGGGCGTCCAGCACCGGGTTGCCGACCACCTGGATCCGCTCGGCCGGGATCCCCTCGCCGCGCAGCACGGCGGCGGCCCTTTCGGTGGGGGCCAGATGAAGAGCCGCGAGGGACGCGGCGACCCGGCGGTTGGCTTCCTCGCGGGACAGCGGGTTGTAGGAGCGCAGGCCGGCTTCCAGGTGCACCACGGGCACCTGGGCGGCCACTCCGGCGAGGCAGAAGGCGGGAACGGTGTACGTGTCGCCGAGTACCAGCACGGCGTCGGGGCGGTGCCGGCGCAGGCTGCCTGCGGCTTTGCTCGTCAAGGCGCCGAGACTCTCGGCCCCGGACCCCGCGGTCCTCGGGTCCGGCGTCCAGCGCTCGATCGGATCGATGCCGAACTCGGTCAGCATGTCGTCACCCAGGGCCGCGGTGGTGTGCTGGCCGGTGAAGACGACGCGGATGTCGTGGATCGCGCTCAACCCCATGAGAACCGGGGCGAGTTTGATGATTTCCGGACGGGTGCCCAGCGGAACGAGAATGCGCCGGCGGCCGACCGGTCGGTGATCCTCCTCGCCTGCGGCGCGGGCGAGGAGATCGGCGTTCCTGGGCGGCTCGCCGCTGCCCGGAGTGGAGGTGGGCCCGGGGGCGGCCTGCGTGAGATAGCGCACCACGCGCCGTCCCGGCTCCCAGGCGAGCGACTCCTTCGGTACGGGCTGTCCCAGGGCGAGCGCGATATAGGCCTCGACGATATCCGCGCCCGCCAGGAGGGAAATGGGCAGTCCGCCGGAGAACCGGGGGTTCATCTCGAAGAACGCGAACGACCCGTCCTCCGCCAGGCACCCCTGCGCGTTCGCGGCCCCGCGGAATTCCAGCGCCTTGACCAGCAGTTCGACCTGTGCTTCCAGCTCCGGCATGCGGAAGGCCGTACCGGCAGAGGAGATGCCTCCGCGGACCTGCTCACGCCAGCGCGGCACCTGCACCACGACCTCACCGTCCGGCCCGCAGAGCAGATCGACGGTGAACTCGCGTCCCGCCAGGCGGGTTTGGACAATCGAGTCGGGTGCGTTCCCGGCCAGTCGCGCCGCCTCGGCCGCGGTGTCGGCGGGGAACACCCCGCGCGAACCCCGCCCGTGGCGCGGCTTGACGATCCACGGGCCCTGGGGAGCCGGTTCTCCGGCGAGCACCGTCTCAGGCGCCGGTATCCCGTTCTCCGCGCACACCCGGGCGAACGCGTACTTGTCGGAGCACGCTGTCACCGCGCGGGGTTCGGGGATCAGTACATGGCAGCCGAGATCCAGCAGAGGCTCGACGTGGTCATGCAGGGCCGCCACTTCTTCGGCCACCGTCGGCACGATGACCTCGATCCGGTGGGCCTCGACGAGTCGGAGCACCTCCGCGCCGTAGGACGGGTGGGTGCCGCGCGGGAGCAGCGCCTGCGCGCCGGCCAGTCGGTGTCCGGCGGTGTCCGGCTCCGTATCGGCGGCCAGAACCCGGTGCGGTCCGGTGCGGAGGTGCTCGACAATGGCCGTGCCGGCCGGCCCTCCCACGCCGGTTACTAGGACTCTCGCCATCTTTCGTCGTTCTCCTCTGCCGTAACGCATGTCGGCTTTCACTCAGCCGAGGGCCATGCGCGATGGGTTGTCTTCCAAGGTCTGCTCCCCGGCCGCGCAGGAGCACGGCTTCTCCACGACGGCCGGACGGGCCGAACGCCGGGCTCCCGCGGTGTGGAAGGCGGGAAGCATCAGGCGCCGGGCGATGAAGCCCTCCGCGTAGGGCAACCTGCCGTGGGCACCGCGGATGCGCAGCAACGCGGCGATGACGGTGGGGTCCACGCGGTCACTGGAGCTCACCTGGGAGGCATGGATCTTGAGTGCGGCGAGCTTCCGGTGCGCCGTCTCCGTCACGTCCACGAACACCGCCGGGGAGAACCCCAGCGAGGTCGGCGACTCGTAGAACAGGAGGGTCGGGACTCCGCGGGCGGCGGATTCCACGGCTCGCGAGGTGGCCCGGTGATCCTGGTGAGAATCGTCCGGGGCATGGGTGTAGACGATGTCCGCCCGGATCTCCCGCACGAGTTGCTCGATGACATCGACGCTCTCGAGCCCGTCGGTGATCCGTCCGTCGGGAAGGTTCCCCCACCGCAGTTCGGCGCCTATGGCACGAGCCGCCCTCTCCTGTTCCATCCGGCGCTGGGCCGCCGTCGCGCCCGGTCCGCGCTCGCCGTCGGACAGGACGAGCATCACCACACGGTCGCCTGCCTCGACATGCGACACCAAGGTCCCCGCGCAGCCGATTTCGATGTCATCCGGATGCGCACCGACAGCGAGAACGGTGCGCCGCTCCTGCCTACTCTCGTCCTCGGCACAACTGGGCCGCGCCAAGCCAGGAATCGCGAGCATGTGTGGAGAGCCTTCCTTAGTCCTGACGGAATTGGTTCCGCTGTTCCGATCCCTTCGCTGAAGGGTCTGTGGCGACTGGGTAACACATGCCCGGGCAAGGGAATTCACGCAAGATTCTGCTGCTGCTGTCCAGCAGCCACGGGTAAGTGCATCGGATGAGATCGGGGCACTGCCGGCGGCGCCAGGAAATACTCTAGGTCGATATTTCTGCGGCGCCCGCGTAATTGGCCAACACTAGGATCCACCAAGGTCTAGAACGGGCTACACCTTCGACCGGCGTTCGCTCGTCACCCTTCTTCATGGCCGAAGAAAGGGGCGACTGTCAACCTTCGACTTCCCGATCCCATAAATGGCAGCGGCTCTTGGACTTAAGAGGCGGCGGCTGTTGGACTTCTGGCGGAATGCGGAAGAGGGTGCGCGGCGGTGCTACTTGACGCGGGGCGTCATCCGGGCCAAAGCGCCGGCGATCTCCGGCAGATGCGGAGCCAGTGCTCCCAGGTCGGTGGCGCGAGCGAAGGCCGGGTCGTCGGCGTATGCGCCGAGCCTGCTGAGCGAGCGAAGGCCGTAGTAGCGCGGCTGGGCCGCCGAGTTGCCGTGGGGCGGGGGAGCCGTCGGGAGCCGGCCGCCCGCAACGGCCTCCAGCGTGCTCTGGAAGAGTTCGTGGCAGGCCCGGACGCCCCGCAGCAGGACCTGGTGGTAGCGCGCGTCCGGGGGGATGGGGAAGCGGCGCTCCGCGAGTACGGGGCCGGTGTCGATGCCCGCGTCCACTTGGTGCAGCGTCGCACCGTACTCGGACTCGCCGTTCAGGAGGGCGAAGAGGACGGCCACGGACGGCAGGCCGCGGTGCTGGGGGAGCAGGCCGTTGTGGATGTTGTAGACGCGCAGGCCGGAGTCGAGGACCGGGGCGCGGAAGATCATCCAGTTGTTGACGGACCAGACGACGCCGTCGGTGCACTCGCCCCGCATGCGGTCGGCGTGGGTGTTGATGTCGCTCACGACCGAGGCGGCCCGCACGCCGGTCGAAGAGAGGGCGGCGCGGTCCGCGGGGTCGTCCGTGTACGCCCCGTCCACCCGGTGGCCGGTGGACAGGGCGTGGCGCACGGCGCGGGTGAGGAGCGCGCCCCGGCCTACGAAGATCATCCTTCTTCCCCCGCCGTGCGGACGCGGTGGACCGCTCCGCAGAGGCGGTCCAGGGTCAGCGCGTCCATGAACTGCTCGATCTCGTACATGAGGTGCGGCTCGCGGCCCGGCGCCAGCAGGTCGTCCGCCACCGCCGCGAGCATTTCCAGCAGGGCCAGGGAGTCGCCGCCCAGGCGGTGGAAGTCCGCGTCCGGGCCCAGGAGCTCCGTGTCCACCTGGAGGACGCGGGACCAGATCCCGGCCAGTCGGTCCTCGAGCGGGGTCGGCTCGTGAGGCGTGTCCGGCGCGGCCCCGCTGACAGCGGTCCCGTTCACGGCGTCCCCGCCGACAGCGGTCTCGCGCACGGCGTCCCCGTCGGCAGCCTTCTCGTTCACGGCAGCCTCGTTCGCAAAGGGGCCTGGCAGGGCGTTCGCGTCCAGCTTGCCGTTCACCGTCGTCGGCCAGGCCGCCAGGGGCAGGACCGCCGCCGGGACCTTCTCCGCCGGGAGGCGTTCGGCGAGGTACGCGCGGAGGGCCGGACCGAGTCCGGGATTCGGGGAGGCGGCGGGCTGGACATAGGCGCACAGAGCCAGGCCCAGGTCTCCTTCCCGCCGCCGCGCCAGCACCGCCGCCCGCTGCACCGCCGGATGGTGCTCCAGCACGGCCTCGATCTCGCCCGGCTCGATCCGATGGCCCGCGATCTTCACCTGGTCGTCGGTGCGGCCGGCGAACTCGATCCCGCCGTCCGGCAGCCTGCGGCCCAGGTCACCGGTGCGGTAGCGGCGGACGCCGTCGGCGCCGGTCACGAACCGCTCGGCGTCCAGGTCGGGGTGGTCGAGGTAGCCCCGGGCCAACTGGACGCCGGAGACGAGGATCTCGCCGGCGGCCCCCGCCTCCCGCGGGCCGTCCGATCCGCCGGGGGAGGCCAACTCCACCTGGGCGTACGGGCCCGGGCGGCCGATCGGGATCTCGTGCCGGGCCTCCGTACCGTCCAGTACATGAGCCAGGCAGATGACGGTCGTCTCGGTGGGGCCGTAGGCGTTGACGATCCGGCAGCCCGGCCCGAAGCGGTCGCGGGCCCGCTCCGCGGCGGACCGCGTGAACCGCTCCCCGCCGGCCAGCAGCATCCGCACGCCGTACGGGTCGAGGTCGAGGCGCTCGATCAGGTCCAGGTGGGAGGGGGTGAGGGCGAGGGTGTCGGCCCGGCCCTCGTCCAGCAGCGCGCGCAGCGCGGCCCGGGTCGGCTCGCCGGGGAGCAGCACCGCGGCGCCGCCCGCTAGCAGGGGCAGGAACAGCGGGAAGCAGGAGATGTCGAAGGCGAAGGAGGACAGGAAGCCGAAGCGCGTGCCCGCGTCCACCCGGCACAGCTCGGACGCCCAGCGGACGAAGCCGACCAGACCGGCGTGCTCGATCTGCACCCCCTTGGGCCGGCCCGTCGAGCCGGAGGTGTGGATGACGTACGCAAGGCTGTCGGGGGCCGGACCGGGCGGCAGCCGCACGCCGGGCGGCGGGCCGTCGGGGATCTCCTCGACCGGGCGGACGAGGTGCGGGGGCAGCGCGCCCGCCGCGCCCGTCAGGTGGTGCCGCTGGGTCAGGCAGGCCTTCACCTCCGCGTCCTCCAGCACCTGCCGGATGTACGCGGGCGGGTGGCGCGAGTCCATCGGCACATACGCGGCGCCCGCCTTGAGGATGCCCCACAGGCCCGCCACCCCCGCCGGAG
>NZ_LIQY01000022.1 GCF_001418495.1 Streptomyces pathocidini
CTCCAGACCTCTCCCCCCTCCCCGCTCGAGGCCTCGGAGGCATCCATGCCCGCGCGCGCAACCGTCCGCTGCCTGCTCGCCGTTCTCCTCGTCGTCGCGGCCCTGGCCGGTGCAACGACCACCGCCGCCGCCGGGGAACACCCCCGCCCCGGCCGGCACCCCGAACTCAACTGGATGGGCTCGACCGTCCGGAAGCACGAACCCGGGGTCGCCGACCCCGTCCCCGCCGCCGCCCTCGCCGCCGCCAGCGTCGAGGGGGTGGACGTCAGCAGCCACCAGGGCAACGTCAACTGGTCCGCCCTCAAGAACGACGGCGTCCGCTTCGCCTATGTCAAGGCGACCGAGGGCAACTACTACTCCAACCCCTACTTCGGCCGGCAGTACAACGGCTCGTACGGGGCCGGGATGCTCCGCGGCGCATACCACTTCGCGACGCCCGACGACTCCAGCGGCCCCACCCAGGCGAACTACTTCGTCAACCGCGGCGGCGGCTGGTCCCGCGACGGCAGGACGCTGCCCGGCGTGCTGGACATCGAGTACAACCCGTACGGCTCGACCTGCTACGGCAAGAGCAAGTCGGCGATGGTCAGCTGGATCCGCGACTTCTCCACCACCTACCGGTCGCGGACCGGGCGCTACCCGGTGATCTACACCACCGTCAACTGGTGGAAGCAGTGCACCGGGAACTACAGCGGCTTTGGCGCCAACAACCCGCTGTGGCTCGCCCGTTACGGGTCCACGCCGGGCGAGATCCCGGCCGGCTGGTCCTACCAGACCTTCTGGCAGTACACCTCGGAGGGCCCGATCGTGGGCGACCACAACAAGTTCAACGGGACCTACGAGCGGTTGAAGGTGATGGCCACGGGCTGATCCCGCGCGGAGCGCACAGCAGAACCCGGGCTTCCCCGAAGCGGCAGAACCCGGGCCTCCCCGGAGGGCGGCACTCCGGCCTCCCCTAAGCGGCGAGACCCCGGCCTCCCCGGAGGGGCAGAACCCGGGCCTCCCGAAGGGGGCCCGGGCCCGTTCCGCACGGCGTCCGTCACGCCGCCGCCGGAACCTCCTGCCGTACGGCGTCGGGCTCCAGCGCGAGCCCGAGCACCTGCCGTACGTCGCCGACCGCGTGCACGTCGAGCTTCTCCAGCACCTCGGCCGGCACGTCGTCGAGGTCCGCCTCGTTCCGCTTCGGAATGACGACGGTGGTGATCCCCGCGCGGTGTGCGGCGAGCAGCTTCTGCTTGACGCCGCCGACCGGCAGCACCCGGCCGGTCAGCGACACCTCGCCGGTCATCGCCACATCCGGGCGGACGCGCCGGCCGGAGAGCAGGGACGCCAGAGCGGTGGTCATCGTGATGCCCGCGCTCGGGCCGTCCTTGGGCACGGCGCCCGCCGGCACGTGCAGGTGCACACCGCGCTCCTTCAGGTCCCCTACGGGGAGTTCGAGCTCCGCGCCGTGGCTGCGCAGGAAGGAGAGCGCGATCCGCGCGGACTCCTTCATGACGTCGCCGAGCTGGCCGGTCAGCTGGAGCCCGCTGCCGCCGGTCTCGGGGTCGGCGAGCGACGCCTCGATGTAGAGCACGTCGCCGCCCGCCCCGGTGACGGCGAGCCCGGTCGCCACGCCCGGCACGGCCGTACGCCGCTCCTCGGGGTCCTGGGCCGACTCCGGCACATGGTGCGGCCGGCCGATCCAGGGGCGCAGGCCGTCCTCGCCGATGGTCACCGGCAGGTCCCGCTCGCCGAGTTCGTGCCGGGCCGCGACCTTGCGCAGCAGCCGGGCGACGGCCCGCTCCAGGTTCCGCACGCCCGCCTCGCGGGTGTACTCGCCCGCGAGCCTGCGCAGCGCGCCGTCGTCCAGGACGACCTCGCCGGGCTCCAGGCCCGCCCGCTCCAGTTGGCGCGGGAGCAGGTGGTCGCGGGCGATGACGACCTTCTCGTCCTCGGTGTAGCCGTCGAGCCGGACCAGTTCCATCCGGTCGAGCAGCGCCTCCGGGATGGCCTCCAGCACGTTGGCGGTGGCAAGGAACACCACGTCGGACAGGTCGAGTTCGACCTCAAGGTAGTGGTCGCGGAAGGTGTGGTTCTGGGCGGGGTCGAGGACTTCGAGCAGCGCCGCCGCGGGATCGCCGCGGAAGTCGGAGCCCACCTTGTCGATCTCGTCGAGCAGCACGACCGGGTTCATGGACCCGGCCTCCTTGACGGCCCGCACGATCCGGCCGGGCAGCGCCCCGACGTACGTGCGCCGGTGGCCGCGGATCTCGGCCTCGCCCCGTACGCCGCCGAGCGCGACGCGGACGAACTTCCGGCCCATCGCGCGCGCGACGCTCTCGCCGAGCGAGGTCTTGCCGACGCCGGGTGGGCCGACGAGCGCGAGCACGGCGCCTCCGCGCCGCCCGCCGACGACACCCAGGCCGCGGTCGAGCCGCCGCTTGCGCACCGCCAGGTACTCGGTGATCCGCTCCTTGACGTCCTGGAGGCCCGCGTGGTCCGCGTCCAGTACGGCCTTGGCGCCGGGGATGTCGTACGCGTCCTCGGTCCGCTCGTTCCAGGGCAGTTCGAGGACGGTGTCGAGCCAGGTGCGGATCCAACTGCCCTCGGGGGACTGGTCGGAGGAGCGCTCCAGCTTGTCGACCTCCTTGAGGGCGGCCTCGCGGACCTTCTCGGGGAGGTCGGCCGACGCCACGCGCGTGCGGTAGTCGTCGGACTCGTCCTCGGGGTCGCCGGCCAGCTCGGCCAGCTCCTTGCGGACGGCCTCCAGCTGGCGGCGGAGCAGGAACTCGCGCTGCTGCTTGTCGACGCCCTCCTGGACGTCCTTGGCGATGGACTCGGCCACGTCCTGCTCGGCGAGGTGGTCGCTGAGCCAGCCGGTGGCGAGCTTGAGGCGGGCCACCGGGTCGAGGGTCTCCAGCAGCTGGACGCGCTGCTGTACGGAGAGGAACGGCGAGTAGCCGGAGTTGTCGGCCAGCTGGCCGGGGTCCTCGATCTGCTGGACCCGGTCCACAACCTGCCAGGCGCCGCGCTTGCGCAGCCAGCCGGCGGCCAGGGCCTTGTACTCCTTCATCAGCTCGGCGACCGAGCCGGGCAGCGGGTCGGGGACGGCCTCTTCGATCCGGGTGCCCTCCACCCAGAGAGCGGCTCCGGGCCCGGTCGTGCCGGCGCCGATCCGCACCCGGCCGACGCCGCGGATGAGCGCGCCGGGGTCGCCGTCGGAAAGCCGGCCGACCTGCTCGACGGTGCCGAGCGTGCCCACGCCCGCGTACGTCCCCTCGACGCGGGGGACCAGCAGCACCTGCGGCTTCCCGCCCTGGGAGCGCGCGGCGGCCTGCGCGGCCTCCACTGCGGCCCGGACCTCGCTCTCGGACAGGTCGAGCGGCACCACCATTCCGGGCAGGACGACCTCGTCGTCGAGCGGAAGCACGGGCAGGGTGAGCGATGTGGACGTCGATGCCATGATCTCCCCTTCGGCAGTCAACTTGAGCGCTATTGACTCAATGCACGGGGAGGCCGCGGTGTTCCCAGGGGCGTGTTCGCTGTCAGCGATCAACCCGCGCACGGCGTGCGCGGCGGACGAAAGGCCAGGTCGCGATGCCGACGAGGAGGGCCGCCGGGTGGCCCCAGGCGCTGATCGGGTCGGCGAAGACCAGGAAGTCGTCCAGCAGCATCGCGCCCACCGCGCCGAGCAGGATCCAGCGCGGCCAGGGCCCGAGGAGCCCGGCCAGGGCGCCGAGGCCGGCCATCACGCCGAAGCTGATGCCGTAGTCCAGGCGCACCAGGGAGCTGTCCGGGAGGCGGCCGAGGGCGACCGCGACCCCGATGGGGACCTCGGTCAGCAGCGTGGCCAGGACGTGGCCGAGCGCGAAGACGGCGGCCGTGCGCAGGCCGCCGACGCGGCGCTCCAGGGCGGTCAGGACCAGCAGGAAGCCCACCGTGTAGGCGGAGAGGGGCGAGCCGGCGATCCACAGGCCGCTCGCGGCGAGCACCAGCAATGGGTGGTGGACGAGGTTCACGACGTCGGTGCTCGACGCGCTGAGCAGCCTGCCCACGAGGGCGGGGTCGGCGGACTCGGCGAAGACGGTCGTGGCGAGGAGCACGAGCGCGTAGAAGAAGGTGAACGGGGTGCCGAGCGGGGTGGGCACGAGGCGCCGCAGCCGAAGCCACGACCGGCGCCATGACCGGTGCCATGACCCGGAGTCACCGTCTCCGCGCGCCGGAGCGCCGGCGGTCGGGTGGGTCGCGCTCGCCTGGTTCACCGCGCCACGTTCGGCCACCTGACCAGATTCCGTCTATGGCGCCGGTCACGCCAGGCGGGACTTTCATCGCTTTCTCATGCGCCCCGCAAGCCGCGCCCCCTCCCCGGCGGCGATAACGGAACGTGACGATCGGCGAGTTGGGCCGGGAACATCCGGGCTGGACCGTTCGTTACTCTGAGCGACCGCAGCCGTACGCCGTCTCTCGCGCCGTGAGGAGCCGCCCCATGCACCTCTCCCCCGACCAAGCACATCCGCCCACGCCGGAGACCGTCGACCGCCGCGAGGGCCCGTACGGCGAGGTCGTCCTGCGGCGACGGGGCGAGGACTTCGAGATCATCGCCAACGGGTGCTTCCTGATGGACACCTCGGACGGCCGCTCCGAGCGGCTGCTGATCGACGCCGCGCTCGCGGCACTGCCCGCCGGCCGGCCTTCCCCCGCCCTCCTGATCGGCGGCCTCGGTGTCGGATTCTCGCTGACCCACGCCGCCCAGGAGCCGCGCTGGGGGCGGATCGCGGTGGTCGAGCGCGAGGCGGCGGTCGTCGACTGGCACCGCGCGGGACCGCTCGCGCGGATCTCCGCCGGCGCACTGGCCGACCCGCGCACCGAGCTCCTGCACACCGACCTCGTCGCCCACCTCCGGGAGTCGGGGGAGAGATACGACGCGCTGTGCCTGGACATCGACAACGGCCCGGACTGGACCGTCTCCGAGGAGAACGCCGGGTTGTACGGACCGGCCGGACTGGCCGCCTGCCGGGCCCGGTTGACGCCCGGCGGGGTGCTCGCGGTGTGGTCGGCGCAGCCCTCCGCGGCATTCGAGGAGGCCTTGCGGAATGCCGGATTCACGGAGGTAAGGACGGAAGAGATCGCCGTTGCCCGAGGCGTCCCGGACGTCGTCCACCTCGGCAGACGCCCCGACCTGCCTGCGTAGCCGAGGCGAGGGAAGGACCCGTACTCTGCTGCGTGCAACGACCGTGAGCAATCCGGATCAGAGATCGAAAAAGTCGGGGACGTGCAGGGGCGGGCGATGGAGCAGACGAACAACGGCGTGGTGGGCGGCGCAGCCACCACTCCCGGCGCCCAGCGCCGCGTACTCGTCGTCGAGGACGACCAGACCATAGTCGAGGCGATCGCGGTCCGGCTGCGGGCCGAGGGCTTCCAGGTGCAGACCGCCTGCGACGGCCCGGCGGCGGTGGACACCGCCGAGGCCTGGCAGCCCGACCTGCTGGTGCTCGACGTGATGCTGCCCGGCTTCGACGGTCTCGAGGTGTGCCGCAGAGTCCAGGCCCAGCGGCCCGTACCAGTGCTGATGCTGACCGCGCGTGACGACGAGACCGACATGCTGGTGGGCCTCGGCGTCGGTGCGGACGACTACATGACCAAGCCGTTCTCCATGCGCGAACTGGCCGCCCGGGTCCACGTCCTGCTGCGCCGCGTGGAGCGCGCCACCCAGGCCGCGACCACCCCGCGCACCGGCATACTGCGCCTCGGCGAGCTGGAGATCGACCACGCGCAGCGCCGGGTCCGGGTGCGCGGCGAGGACGTGCACCTCACCCCGACCGAGTTCGACCTGCTGGTCTGCCTGGCGAACACCCCCCGCGCGGTGCTCTCCCGGGAACAGCTGCTGGCCGAGGTGTGGGACTGGGCGGACGCCTCCGGCACGCGCACGGTCGACAGCCACATCAAGGCGCTGCGCCGCAAGATCGGCGCCGAGCGCATCCGCACGGTCCACGGGGTCGGGTACGCGCTGGAGACCCCGGCCACCCCGGCGACCTGACGCGACCCAGGCCCGCGGACCCGATGGACAACCCGCCGCCCGAGTCAGCGCAGCCCGGCCTCCTGACCCGGCTGTGGGAGGCGCTGCGACCGCTCGACCCGTACCGCTCGGTCAAGGCCGCGCTGGGCGCGCTGGTCCTCATCTCGGTCACGATCACCACCCTGCTGGTGTTCGTGGCCATCCAGACCTCCACCGAGCTGCGGATCGTCACGATCTTCTCGATCATCGCCGCCATGCTGATCACCCAGTTCGTGGCGCACGGGCTGACCTCGCCGCTGGACGAGATGAAGACCGTCGCCCGCGCGATGGCGGGCGGCGACTACAGCCGCCGCGTCCAGAGCGTACGGCGGGACGAACTCGGCGAACTGGCCGCCACGTTCAATCACATGGCCGCCGACCTCGAGGCCGTCGACCGGCACCGCAAGGAGCTGGTGGCGAACGTCTCGCACGAGCTGCGCACCCCGATCGCCGGACTGCGGGCGGTGCTGGAGAACGTGGTCGACGGGGTCTCGGCGGCCGATCCGGAGACCATGCGGACGGCGCTGCGGCAGACCGAGCGACTCGGGCGGCTGGTGGAGACGCTGCTGGACCTGTCCCGGCTCGACAACGGGGTGGTACCGCTGCGCGCCCGCCGGTTCGAGGTGTGGCCGTATCTGTCCGGGGTGCTGAAGGAGGCCAGCATGGCCGCCGCGGCCCGCGCCCACCTCGGCGGGCCGGGCGTCCGCGCGGACGTCCATCTGCACCTGGACGTCTCGCCGCCGGAGCTGACCGCCCACGCGGACGCCGAGCGGCTGCACCAGGTCGTGGCCAACCTGGTCGACAACGCGGTCAAGCACAGCCCGCCGCACGGCCGGGTCACGCTGCGCGCCCGGCGCGGGTCGGGCGGGCCCGGGGCGCTGGACCTGGAGGTCCTGGACGAGGGCCCGGGCATCCCCGAGTCCGAGCGGCTGCACATCTTCGAGCGCTTCAACCGCGGCAGCGTGTCCACCCCGCACGGCCCGGGCAGCGACGGCGGTACGGGGCTCGGGCTCGCGATCGCCCGCTGGGCGGTCGATCTGCACGGCGGCAGCATCGGAGTGGCCGAATCCCCACGGGGCTGCCGGATTCGCGTCACCCTGCCCGGGGGTGCCCCGGGGCAGGGTTGACGCTACCTGGGGGCTGCGCCCCCAGACCCCCGGATCGCCCTTCGGGCTCGTCCTCAAACGCCGGACGGGCTGGATTTTTGCCCGGACCAGCTGGATCTTGCCGGACCGGCCGGATTTGCCCGGACCAGCTGGATTTGCCGGGCGGGCTGGATCTTGGCAGACGGGCTGGCTTTGCCCGGACGGGCTGGGTTTTGCCGGACCGGCTGGATTTGGCGGGCTGGGGTTATCCGAGGGCGGCGGGCGGCCGTCGCGGGGGCGTGACGTAGGGTCCGACACCGGGTGCCGGGGCGGTTTCGGTGCCGAGAACGGTTGCGGGCCAGCGGCCACAACCGGAATCGGCCGTACCCGTTCTGTGCGCAACCGGCGATGTTTCCCGCCAAATCCAGCGTCGAAACCAGTCGATCAATGTGACTTGCGCGACGACTGGCCTACCCGGCCTGCATCGCACCCCGTAAGAGGCGTAGCCTTTATTTCCGCTGTCCACCACCTTAGGAAGCGGAAGAGGGCGGTTGCCGCCGTGTCGCCACAGTCCCCGAACACCTCGAGTTCCCCCAGCCTCCGGCCGGGAGGGACCCCCACGACCGATGAAGACGGCCAAGGGAAGACGCCCGCTGCCGCGTTCGGTCCCAACGAGTGGCTCGTCGACGAGATCTACCAGCAGTACCTCCAGGACCCGAACTCGGTAGACCGGGCCTGGTGGGACTTCTTCGCCGACTACAAGCCGGGCCAGCAGGACACCGGCTCCGCGGTTGCTGCGCCGCAGCGAAGGGAGGCCGGGGCGGGGGCCCCGGAGGCCCCCGCGACCCCCGCAGCCGGCTCCGCCGCCGCGGGCTCCGGCAGCTCCGCCGCCACGACGGCTCCGGCCGCCGGGACAGTGAACGGCTCGGCCCCCCAGGCCGCCGCTCCCTCCGTGCAGGCTCCCGCCAGGGCCGGACAGGCCCCGGCCCCGCAGCAGGCCGCCCCCGCGCAGGCCGCTCCGGCCAAGCCCGCCGCTGCTGCGCCGGGTGTCCCGGCCGCCCCCGCCAAGGCCGCGCAGGCCGCGCCCGCACAGCCCGCCGCAGGCGGCACGGCGCCCGCCGGGCCCGAGTTCGTGACCCTGCGCGGCCCCTCCGCCGCCGTGGCGAAGAACATGAACGCCTCGCTGGAGCTGCCGACCGCCACGTCCGTCCGCGCGGTCCCGGTGAAGCTGCTGTTCGACAACCGCATCGTCATCAACAACCACCTCAAGCGCGCCCGCGGCGGCAAGGTGTCCTTCACGCACCTCATCGGCTACGCGATGGTGCAGGCGCTGAAGACGATGCCGTCGATGAACCACTCCTTCGCGGAGAAGGACGGCAAGCCGACGCTGGTCAAGCCCGAGCACGTCAACCTGGGCCTGGCCATCGACCTGGTGAAGCCCAGCGGCGAGCGCCAGCTGGTCGTCGCGGCGATCAAGAAGGCCGAGACGCTCAACTTCTTCGAGTTCTGGCAGGCGTACGAGGACATCGTCCGCCGCGCCCGCGCGAACAAGCTGACGATGGAGGACTTCACCGGCGTCACCGCCTCGCTGACCAACCCCGGCGGCATCGGCACCGTGCACTCCGTGCCACGGCTGATGCCCGGCCAGGGCCTGATCGTCGGCGTCGGTGCGATGGACTACCCCGCCGAGTTCCAGGGCACCTCCCAGGACACCCTGAACAAGCTGGGCATCTCCAAGGTCATGACGCTGACCAGCACCTATGACCACCGGGTGATCCAGGGCGCCGCCTCCGGCGAGTTCCTGCGGGTCATGAGCCAACTGCTGCTCGGCGAGAGCGACTTCTACGACGAGGTCTTCGAGTCGCTGCGCATCCCGTACGAGCCGGTGCGCTGGCTGCGCGACATCGACGTCTCCCACGACGACGACGTCACCAAGGCCGCCCGCGTCTTCGACCTGATCCACTCCTACCGGGTCCGCGGCCACGTCATGGCCGACACCGACCCGCTGGAGTACAAGCAGCGCAAGCACCCGGACCTCGACATCATCGAGCACGGGCTCACGCTGTGGGACCTGGAGCGGGAGTTCGCGGTCGGCGGCTTCGCCGGCAAGACGATGATGAAGCTGCGCGACATCCTGGGCGTGCTGCGCGACTCGTACTGCCGCACCACCGGCATCGAGTTCATGCACATCCAGGACCCCAAGCAGCGCAAGTGGATCCAGGACCGCGTCGAGCGCCCGCACTCCAAGCCGGAGCGCGAGGAGCAGCTGCGCATCCTGCGCCGCCTCAACGCCGCCGAGGCGTTCGAGACCTTCCTGCAGACGAAGTACGTCGGCCAGAAGCGGTTCTCGCTGGAGGGCGGCGAGTCGGTCATCCCGCTGCTGGACGCCGTGCTGGACTCGGCCGCCGAGTCCCGCCTGGACGAGGTCGTCATCGGCATGGCCCACCGCGGCCGGCTGAACGTGCTCGCCAACATCGTCGGCAAGTCGTACGCGCAGATCTTCCGCGAGTTCGAGGGCAACCTCGACCCGAAGTCGATGCACGGCTCCGGCGACGTGAAGTACCACCTGGGCGCCGAGGGCACCTTCACCGGCCTGGACGGCGAGCAGATCACGGTCTCGCTGGCCGCCAACCCCTCCCACCTGGAGGCCGTCGACCCGATCGTCGAGGGCATCGCGCGCGCCAAGCAGGACATCATCGGCAAGGGCGGCACGGACTTCACCGTCCTGCCGGTCCAGCTGCACGGCGACGCGGCCTTCGCGGGCCAGGGCGTCGTGGCCGAGACCCTCAACATGTCGCAGCTGCGCGGCTACCGCTGCGGCGGCACCGTGCACATCGTCATCAACAACCAGGTCGGCTTCACCGCCGCGCCGGAGTCGGCCCGCTCCTCGATGTACGCCACCGACGTGGCGCGCATGATCGAGGCGCCGATCTTCCATGTGAACGGTGACGACCCGGAGGCCGTGGTCCGCGTGGCGCGGCTGGCCTTCGAGTTCCGCCAGGCGTTCAACAAGGACGTCGTCATCGACCTGATCTGCTACCGCCGCCGCGGCCACAACGAGTCCGACAACCCGGGCTTCACGCAGCCGCTGATGTACGACCTGATCGACAAGAAGCGCTCGGTGCGCAAGCTCTACACCGAGTCCCTCATCGGTCGCGGCGACATCACGCTGGAGGAGGCCGAGCAGGCGCTGCAGGACTTCCAGGGCCGTCTGGAGAAGGTCTTCACCGAGGTCCGCGACGCCACCTCGCACCCGGCCCCGACCCATGTCCCGCAGCCGCAGGCCGAGTTCCCGGTCGCGGTCGAGACGGCCGTCAGCCAGGAGGTCGTCAAGCGGATCGCCGAGTCGCAGGTCAACATCCCCGACCGGATCACCGTCCACCCGCGCCTGCTGCCGCAGTTGCAGCGCCGCGCGGCGATGGTCGAGGACGACGCGATCGACTGGGGCATGGGCGAGACCCTCGCCATCGGCTCGCTGCTGATGGAGGGCACTCCGGTCCGGCTCGCCGGGCAGGACTCCCGCCGCGGCACCTTCGGCCAGCGCCACGCGGTGCTGGTGGACCGGGAGACCGGCGAGGACTTCACCCCGCTGCTCTACCTGGCCGAGGACCAGGCGCGGTTCAACGTCTACGACTCGCTGCTGAGCGAGTACGCGGCGATGGGCTTCGAGTACGGCTACTCGCTGGCCCGCCCGGACGCGCTGGTGCTGTGGGAGGCCCAGTTCGGCGACTTCGTCAACGGCGCGCAGACGGTCGTGGACGAGTTCATCTCGTCGGCGGAGCAGAAGTGGGGCCAGACCTCCGGCGTCACGCTGCTGCTCCCCCACGGCTACGAGGGCCAGGGCCCGGACCACTCCTCGGCCCGGATCGAGCGCTTCCTCCAGCTGTGCGCGCAGAACAACATGACGGTCGCCGTGCCGACGCTGCCGTCGAACCACTTCCACCTGCTGCGCTGGCAGGTCCACAACCCGCACCACAAGCCGCTGATCGTCTTCACCCCGAAGTCGATGCTCCGGCTCAAGGCCGCGGCGTCGAAGACCGAGGAGTTCACCACCGGCGGCTTCCGCCCGGTGATCGGTGACACCGAGGTCGACGCGGGCGCCGTGGACGCGGCCGGGATCCGGAAGGTCGTCTTCTGCTCCGGCAAGGTCTACTACGACCTGGCGGCCGAGCGCGACAAGCGCGGCACGAAGGACACCGCGATCGTGCGGCTGGAGCGGCTGTACCCGCTGCCGGGCGCGGAACTCCAGGCGGAGCTCGCCAAGTTCCCGGGCGCGGAGAAGTTCGTGTGGGCTCAGGAGGAGCCGGCGAACCAGGGCGCGTGGCCGTTCATCGCGCTCAACCTGATCGACCACCTGGAGCTGGCGGTCGGCGCGGACGTCCCCCACCGGGAACGCCTGCGCCGGGTCTCCCGCCCG
Source organism: Streptomyces pathocidini (assembly GCF_001418495.1). Taxonomy (GTDB): domain Bacteria; phylum Actinomycetota; class Actinomycetes; order Streptomycetales; family Streptomycetaceae; genus Streptomyces; species Streptomyces pathocidini. The sequence continues at coordinate 11,540 of NZ_LIQY01000022.1, forward strand.
CACTCCTCCTCCCCCGCGGTCGGCTCCGCCAAGCGCCACCAGGCGGAGCAGCAGGCCCTGGTCAGCGAGGTCTTCGACATCTGACGACCTGACCGACGCAGAACCGGCTTCGCCCGCCCCAGGCTCCGTGCCTGCGGCGGGCGAGGTCGTTTCCACTGCGCCCCCGGCCGCCGAAGTCGTTCGACGGCCCCGGGCCGCGCCCCTCAGGTCGGCTGGGGCTCGAAGTCCCAGTACGGGTGGGCGTGTTCGTCGTGGAGGACTTCCTCGCAGTTGGCCGTCAGCGGGTGGGCCTCGCCGAGTGCGGAGCGCGCGCCGTCCAGGACCTGCTCCGCCACCCGCGCCGCGGCGCGGGTGTCGCCCGCCGCGCGCAGGGCCACCGCCGTGTTCAGGCCGCAGCCGAGCGTCCACGGGTGGGCCTCGCCCGCCGCCTCCGCCATGAGCTCGCGGGTCTCCTCGGCGACGGCGAGCGCCGCCCCCCGTTCGCCCGCATCCCCCAGCACCAGCGCGCAGTTGGCCCGCGCCCCCACCGCGTACGGGTGGTGGCCGCCGAGCTGGGCCTCGTACAGCTTGGCCGTGCTGTCGGCCAGTTCCCCGGCCTGGGCGCACTGGCCGTCCTCGCGCAGCAGCATCGCGTAGTCCGCGGAGACCATCAGCGTCTCGGGATGGTGTGCGCCGCGGCGCTTCACCAGCCGGTCGCGGACCTTGCGCATCATCGCGTGCGCGAACGGCAGGTTGCCGTCGCGGCGCAGGCACAGCGCCAGGTTGTGCTCGGCGAGCAGGGTCTGGGTGTGGTTGCGGTCCAGGACCTGCCGGTGGAGGCGGCAGTTGTGCTCCTGGATGGCCAGCGCCTCCTCGTAGCGGCCGAGCAGCCGCAGCGTCCAGGACGCGTGGAGCGCCGAGTTGAGGGTGAGCGGGTTGCGGCCGCCGAGGAGGCCGACCCGGGCCTCCAGGATGGAGCGGTGCAGCTCCAGCGAGGCCTCGTACCGGCCCTGGAGGCCGATCGCCACCGCCAGGTTGGAGCGGATCGCGAGGGTGCGCGGCACCTGACTGGAGCCGAGCCGGGCGGCGGCCTCGGCCGCGGCGTCCTCGAACAGCGCGGTCGCCTCGTCGTACTTGGCGAGCGCCATCAGCGTGCCGCCCAGGCCGTCCTTGGCCCGCAGCACCTCGATCGCGCGGGCTTCCGGGTCGGCCGTGAGGCGGCCGAGAATGTCCCGGCCAACCGTTTCCGCTTCCGCGTAACGGCCCAGCCTGCGCAGCATGTTGGCCTGCTGGTGCACGGCGACGAGCAGGGCCCGGTCGGCCGCGCCCGAGTCCTTGCGCCAGCGGTCGACTGCCTGCCGGCTGAGCCACCAGCCGTCGTGGTACTCGCCGCGCATCCGCAGGTACTCGATGCAGTTGAGGACCAGGTCGCGCACGTCGCTGTCGGCCGAGTCCAGGGCGCCCGACAGCTCCAGGTGCGGGATCAGCTCGGCGTAGCGGGCCCAGTTGCGCGGGGATGCCGGGTCGCGCGGGTCGGCGCTCACCAGCACCCGGCAGGCGGCGGAGGAGGCCCGGTCGCGGGCGGCGGGCGCCATGCTGCTGCGCACGAACCGGTGGAAGAGGCGGTGCATCCGGATCGTGCCGACGGTCAGCACGTCCCCGCGCGGCCCCGGCTCGTACTCCAGGCGCATGGAGGTGGCCTCGGAGAGCTTGCGCAGCGCGGAGTTCCAGCTGCTGGGCTCGGCGACCAGGTCGGCGAGGTGCGGCGGCAGGTCGCCGGCACGGGCCGTCTGGAGCAGCCGCACGGGCACGACGTCGGGCGAGAAGTACGCCAGCAGCTTGAGGAGTTCGTCGACCTCGGGGGCGTCCTCGCGCAGGGTGTTGAGGGTAATGGCCCAGGCGACCTGGAAGCCGCGCGGATAGTCCTGGGAGGGCAGGATGCCGAAGTCGTGCGGGTCGCCGGTGCGGATGCTGGAGACATAACCGCCCACCGAGGCGGCGGGGTTGGTGTCGAGCCAGGCGGCCATCTGGTCGAGCAGCAGCGGCAGGTCCTGGAGCGCCTCGGCGAGCCCGTCCGCGTCGTCCTCGGTCAGCCGGGCGGCGCGGCGGCAGGCGAACGCGATGCTCTCCTCCCGGTCGAACTGGCGCAGTTCGACCAGCTCGGCGCCCTGCCGGGACCAGGCGGTGCGGTGGGTGGTGATCAGGACGTGGCCGTGGCCCTCGGGGATGAGGGACTCCAGGTCCTCGGGGTCCTCCGCCCCGTCGAGGATGACCAGCCAGCGGAGCGAGGTGGTGCGCAGGGTCTCCTTCACCGCGTCGATGAGACCGCCGACCCGCTCGTCGCCCGCGGTGACGCCGAGCTTCTCGGCCAGCGCGGCGAACTGCTCGCGGGCGGTGGCCCGCACTGCCGCGCTGACGCACCACACGATGTCGTACTCACCCGCGAAGCGGTGCGCGTACTCCGTCGCCACCTGCGTCTTGCCGACCCCGCTCGGGCCGTGCAGCGCCACGCACGCGGTCTCGCCCGCGCCGGCCGCGAAGGCGTCGTGGAGCCGTTCGAGGGTCCGCTCGCGGCCGGTGAAGCGGCGGTTGCGGCGCGGCGCGTTCCACACCTCGGGCAGGTCGTCGGGGAAGCGGCGGCTGCGCGCCAGGTCGACGGCCTGGGCGGTGGCCCTGATGCCGAGGCAGGCGAACAGCCGGCGGCGGGCCTCCTCCGGGCCGATCCCGCGCAGGCCCACCGGCGCGAGCGCGGCGGCGGCCTCGGGGAGCGGGCGGGTGGTGACGCTGACGGCGCCGAGCCGCTCGCGGTGCGGCGGTACGACCTCGCGCAGCACCTCGCCCCAGGCCCCGGCCCGGCCGGAGTCGAACCGCAGGTACCAGTCGTCCAGGACCAGCAGGACGCGGCCGGGCCCGGCGAGGAAGCCGGTGAGCGCGGAGGTGTCCGGGTCGCGGTGGACGGGGTCCCAGCGGACCAGGGTGGTGGCGGCCCCGGCCGTGGTGAGCTGGTCCGCGATCCACTCGGCCCAGGAGTGGCTGAGCCCGGCGAAGACTATGGTGACGTGCTCTGGCGCCAGTTGCTCAGCCCCGTCGGTCATGCGGGCGTCTCCCTCGGACTCGGTTGCCGGCTCGGTTGCCGGTCGTGTCGCGTGTTGCTCGGTGCCGGTTTGCATGGTGCCCGGTTGCGGTCGGTTGTCGAACTTCCCGTACAGGTTGCTCAATTGTCCGTCAGATTTCGGTTAAGTGTGGCAAGTTGACGCTACCGGTCCCGTTCTGTGAAGTACGTCTCCGAGCCGCGCCGCCGCGTGGCGGATCAGCCGCTCCAGGTCCGCGCAGTAGACGCTGGGGTGCAGGAAGCCGGTACGCGGGGCGTAGCGGTGCGCGTAGTTGCCACCGCCGCAGACGCGCAGCACGGGGCACGCCCGGCAGTCGGCCGCCAGGCCCTCGGCGCCGATCTGGCGGGCGGCGATGCCGGGGTGGCACAGCGCGTCGTCGAAGGTGTGGCGGAAGACGTCGAGACCGGTCGAGGGAGCCTCCGGATAGGCGGACTTGAGCGAGTCCACCTGCTCGACGGCCCCGTCGGTGTCGACCACCACGGCCGCCATCGGGGACAGGCCCACGGCCTCGGCGCTGCTGGGCGCACCGAGCAGCAGCGCGACGATCTCGCGGAAGAGGCGTACGCGCGTCCGCATCCGCCCGGCGTCCCACCACAGGTCGAAGGCCCGGGCGAGCC
>NZ_LIQY01000220.1 GCF_001418495.1 Streptomyces pathocidini
TCGTCGAGAACCTCGCCGACCGGTCCGGCAGCGTCCCCGGCGGCGTCCCCGGCACCAACGCCTCCGCCGTCTCACGGGACGACGGCACCGTTTCCGGCGTCGCCTCCGCCGTCGGCCCGAGCGTCGTCGAGATCACCGCGACCTCGCAGACCGGCCAGTCCACCGGCTCCGGAGTGATCACGACCTCCGACGGCGAGATCCTCACCAACAACCACGTCATCTCCGGGGCCTCCCAGATAAAGGTCACCTTCAGCGACGGGAAGACCGCCACCGCCCAGGTCGTCGGGACGAACCCCGACCTCGACATTGCCCTGCTGAAGGCGGACGGCGTGCGCGGCCTGAAGGCCGCCACCCTGGGCGACTCCGACAGCGTCAGGGTCGGCGACGAGGTCGTCGCCATCGGCTCCCCGGAAGGCCTCTCCGGCACGGTCACCAGCGGCATCATCTCCGCGCTCCACCGCGACGTGACGGTCAAGAAGGACGACGGCCGGCAGCAGGCCCCCGGCCAGGGCGGCCAGCGCTGGCCGTTCGAGTTCGGCGGCGGCCAGTACAACGGCGAGGTCGGCGGCTCCACCACCACCTACAAGGCGCTGCAGACCGATGCCTCGCTCAACCCGGGCAACTCGGGCGGCGCGCTGGTCAACATGAGGGGGGAGATCATCGGCATCAACTCGGCGATGTACGCGCCCAGTTCGGCGGCAGCGCAGTCGGGCGGGGCGGGCAGCGTCGGCCTCGGCTTCGCGATCCCGATCAACGAGGTGAAGAAGATCCTCGACGACCTCCGCGAGGGCAGCGGCAGCTGACCCCGCCGTGGCCCACCCGGTGCGGGACGCCCCCGCACAGGCCCCGCACAGCACCGCACAGGACTTCGTACGCGTTCGTGCGAGGCTGAAGACCGCGCCCGCGACGGACGGGCGCGGAGGCAAGAGACCGTGAGGCAGTCACCGATGAGCCCCGCCGCCGATGGCGACCACCGCATCCTGATCGTGGACGACGAGCCCGCCGTGCGCGAGGCGCTGCAACGCAGCCTCGCCTTCGAGGGGTACGGAACCGAGCTCGCCGTCGACGGCGTGGACGCGCTCGGCAAGGTCACCGCGTACGAGCCCGACCTGATCGTGCTGGACGTGCTCATGCCGCGGATGGACGGGCTGACCGCCGCCCGCAGGCTGCGGTCCACCGGTGTGACCGTGCCGATCCTGATGCTGACCGCCCGCGACACCGTCGGTGACCGTGTGACCGGGCTGGACGCGGGCGCGGACGACTACCTGGTCAAGCCGTTCGAGCTGGACGAACTGCTGGCCCGCATCCGCGCCCTGCTGCGCCGCAGCTCGTACGCGGCCGCCGCCGGCGTACCCGAACCCGAGGAGCGGGCGCTCACCTTCGGCGACCTGCGGATGGACCTCGCCACGCGCGAGGTCACCCGCGGCGGCCGGGCGGTCGAGCTGACCCGCACCGAGTTCATGCTGCTGGAGATGTTCCTCTCGCACCCGCGCCAGGTGCTGACCCGCGAGCAGATCCTCAAGGCCGTGTGGGGCTTCGACTTCGAGCCGAGCTCCAACTCGCTGGACGTGTACGTGATGTACCTGCGGCGCAAGACCGAGGCGGGCGGCGAGCCGCGGCTGGTGCACACGGTGCGCGGCGTGGGGTATGTGCTGCGCGGCGGGGACGGCGGAGCCGAATGATCCGCCGCTTCAACCGCCTGCCGCTGCGCTCGCGGCTGGCACTGCTCACGGCCCTGGCGGTCGCCGTCGCGGTGGCGGCCTCGGCGTTCGCCTGCTGGTTCCTGGTCCGCGGCCAGCTCCGCGGTCAGCTGGACGAGGCTCTGACCAAGACCGAGGTCGGGGCCCGTTACGCCACCCTCGCGCTCAACAACTGCCGCGAGAGCGACGCCAGCACCACCCAGCAGGTGCTGCCGGGTGCCCCGAGCGGGCAGGTCGTGCTCTCCGACGGCCGGCGCTGCGTGGGCCCCAACTCGCAGCCGGTCGAGGTGCAGGGGGCCGACACCGAGGTCGCGGCCGGGGTCCGGGAGCAGGCGCTGCACGACGGCACGGCCAAGAACGGACAGTCCGTACGGGTGCTGACCAGGCCGGCGGGCCCGGGCATCGCCGTGTCGGTCTCCCGGCCGCTCAGCGACGTCCAGGCGCAGCTGAACACCCTCGCGCTGCTGCTCGCCGCCGTCGCCGGAATCGGCGTCGTCGGCGCGGCCACCGCCGGGCTGGGGATCGCGCGGGCCGGGCTGAAGCCGGTGGACCGGCTCACGGACGCGGTCGAGCACGTGGCGCGCACGGAGGACCTGGCGGTCCGGATCCCGGTCGAGGGGGACGACGAGATCGCCCGGCTGTCGCGGTCGTTCAACGCGATGACGGCCGCGCTGGCCTCCTCCCGGGACCGCCAGCAGCAGCTGATCGCGGACGCGGGCCACGAGCTGCGTACGCCGCTGACCTCGCTGCGCACCAATATCGAGCTGCTGGTGCGCAGCGAGGAGACCGGCCGGGCGCTGCCGCCGGAGGACCGGCGCGAGCTCATGGACTCGGTGAAGGCGCAGGTCGTCGAACTGGCCGCGCTCATCGGGGATTTGCAGGAGCTGTCCAGGCCGGACGCGGCCGCCGGGGCGGCGGCCGCGGAGATCGTCGGGCTGCACGGGATCGCCGAGCGCGCGGTGGAGCGGGCGCGGCTGCGCGGCTCGGGTCTCACGATCGCGGCGGAGCTGGACCCGTGGTACGTGCGGGCCGAGCCTGCGGGGCTGGAGCGGGCCGTGGTGAATCTGCTCGACAACGCGGTGAAGTTCAGCCCTGCGGGTGGTTTGATCGAAGTCGTGCTCAGAAGCGGTGAGTTGACGGTCCGGGATCACGGTCCAGGCATCCCCGACGACGAACTCCCGCACGTCTTCGAGCGCTTCTGGCGCTCTCCATCCGCCCGCAGCCTCCCCGGCTCCGGCCTGGGCCTTTCGATCGTCGCCCGCACGATCCACCGGTCCGGCGGCACGGTGACCCTCCGCACCGCGGACAAGGGCGGAACCGTGGCGACCGTACGCCTCCCGGGGGCAGCCGCGCCGCCTCCGGCGCAGTAGGCGGGACACTCGCCGCGGGCGGGCGCTGGCCCGATTGCGGCTGGTCGGGCACCGCCGGGCTCCGTCGCCGAGCCCTACCGCCGAGCTTCGCAGCGGGGGTCCGCGCCGCGCGGGGAAAGCCTTTGCTGACACGTCAGCAAGAACCTCTCCACCGCGACGGCGCGTAACCGGTACGGCCGGTCCGGCGGTGCCGAACCGGCCGTGACCCTGTCAGTGGCTGGGCCAGCGCCGGCGATCCGGCTACTTCCCCCCGAAGGGGAGGTCCATGCCGGAGAGGTCGGCGCGGATGCCCTCGCGTTCGACGGTGATGTTCTGGAGGCGGATGTAGCCGGGGGTGTCCGGCAGTTGGAAGGAGAGCGACAGGCGGTCGGCCAGTTCCGGCTGGGTCAGCTCGGTGAGGCCCGTGACCAGGGACGGGTCGATGCCGATCCTCTTCAGCAGCTCGGGGTGGTCGGCCACCACGTCCACCAGGTTCAGCTTCATCGCCTCCCGGGCGAACCGCGGTGCGCCCGTCACCTCGTGCAGCCGCTTCTCGCTGCGCAGCGTCTGCGCCAGCGCCGGCTTCGGCACGCCGACCCGCTCGGCCAGCGCCGGCACCGACAGCAGCGCCTTCGCCTTGGCGAGGTCCTCGCGGACCCGCTCCGCGGCCTGCGGAGTCAGCCGGAGCCCGGCGTCGGGGCCCTTGCCCGGGCGGTACGTCGCCATGTCCGCGATGTCGAGCCGCATCCCGGTGATGTCGGTCTCGATACCGCGCCCGCCGACCCGCTTGATGTGGGCCTCGGCCCGCACTCGCAGGTCGTGCCCGGCGATCGGCAACGTGCCCTCGGCCAGCACCGACTCGCGGCCCCGCGGGCTGAACCGCACCTGAGAGGAGCCCAGTTCGCGGTTGAGGTCGTCGAAGGACAGCAGCACGTTGCCCTGCACCCGGCCGATCGTGGCGCCGCGGATCGCGGTGGGCAGGCTGCCGTTGAGCCGGATGTTCTCGGCGCTCGCCGCGACCCTCGCGAGCGAGACACGGTCCGCGGCCACATCCGGAATCGCGACGTCCACCTTGTCGAGCCGCTTGTCCGCGAGCTGCGTCACGAACGGGAAGCCGTGGATCGTCACCTCCGGCTCGGCGGCCAGCTGGAGCGAGTCCTTCATCTTCTCCGCCGTCCGCTTCTCCGCGTACAGCACGGCCCAGCGGTCCGCGACCGTCAGGAACGCGGCGCCGACCGCGACGGCGACGACGGCCTTCATGGCCATCGGCAGGGCGGCGAACCGGCGCCGCGCCCGCCCGCCGTGGCGGTGGTCCGGGGGCTCCCAGCCGGCGCCGGGCTCGTCCTCGGGGTCCTCCCGCAACCCCAGACCCAGGGGGTCACGGGCGCGGGGGCCGTCCTCCGGGTCGGCCAGGGCGGCGAGTTCCTCGTACGGGTTGTGCGGCGCGGTGGGCGTCCCGTACGGGCCGGGAGTTCCGTATGCCTCGGGGGTTCCGTACGGGCCGGGGGCTTCGTACGCCTGGGGTGTTCCGTACGGCGGTGTGGACTGCGGTGGCGCCTCGGGGGGCGTGTCGTGGGGGGACGAATTCTGTTGTGTGGGCATGCGTATGGGGGATCGCATCGGGACATGCCATCACGTGCGGCACCCATGGACGCAACTCTTACCGGCGGTAGGCGGCCACTGCGTCGGAAGTCACACCCACGCACCGCTCCGTCACAGCCCGCGCACACCGCGCCCCCGGGCCCGGGCGACCCTAGACTCGGCGGCATGCGCGGACATCGCACGGTCCCGCACACCGCGGACATCCGCCTGGAGGCGTGGGCGCCGACCCGCGACGAGTGCATCGCGGAGGCGGTGCTCGGGCTGGTCGCGTCCTTCGCGGACGTCACCGGGGTCCACCCCGAGCGGTTCGTGACGGTCTCGGTGCCCGAGGGCCCGGCCGAGGACATGCTGCTGGCCGTCCTGGACGAGGTGATCTACCGCCTCGAGGTCCACGGCGAGGTCCCGGTGGACGTCGAGGCCGACGGGGCGGACGCCATCGGGGACGACATCGGGGACGAGGACGCGGACCTCGGCGACCGGCTCGACCTGCGCTTCGCCGTCGCCGCCGCGGAGGCCGTCGAGCCGGTCGGCGCCCCGCCCAAGGCCGTCTCGCTGCACGGGCTCACCTTCGCCACCGACCATGTGCGGTGGGCGTGTTCGGTGACGGTCGACGTCTGAAGGGGCCTCACGGCCTCACCCCTTCACCACCCCCAGCGGCACCAGCCGCGCCACCCTCCGGCACAGCCCCGCCGCCTCGCTGGTCTCCACCACCGCGGCCACGTCCTTGTACGCCTCGGGCGTCTCCTCCGCGAGCCCCCGCCAGGACGAGGCGCGCACCGCGACGCCCTGCCGCTCCAGCCGGGCCCGCAGCTCCTTGCCCGGCACGGTCCTCACCGCCGCGTGCCGGCTCAGCACCCGCCCGGCGCCGTGGCAGGTGGAGAAGAACGCCTGCCCGCCGGCCACCCCCGCCAGCACATAGGAGGCCGTGCCCATCGTCCCGGGGATCAGCACCGGCTGCCCGTGCGGGCGCAGATCGGGCGGCAGGTCGGGGTGGCCGGGCGGAAGCGCGCGCGTGGCGCCCTTGCGGTGCACGCAGAGCCGCCGCCTGCGGCCCGCGACCTCGTGGGACTCGACCTTGGCGAGGTTGTGGGAGATGTCGTACACGAGGTCCAGCCGCGCTCCGGTGACCCCGGCGAAGACCCGGCGCGCCGCGTCGCCGAGCAACTGCCGGTTCGCGCGCCCGTAGTTGGCGGCCGCGGCCATCGCGCCGAGGTATGCGCGGCCCTGCGCCGAGTCGACGGGCGCGCAGGCCAGCTGCCGGTCGGGCACCTCGATCCCGTACCGCGCCATGTCCGCCTCCATGGCCCGTACGTGGTCGGTGCAGATCTGGTGGCCCAGGCCCCGCGAACCGCAGTGGATCATCACGCAGACCTGGCCGGTCCGCAGCCCGTACGCCGCGGCGGCCGGTGCGTCGTAGACCTCGGCCACCCGCTGCACCTCCAGGAAGTGGTTCCCGGAGCCCAGGCTGCCGACCTGCCCCGCCCCGCGCTCCTTGGCCCGCGCGCTGACCTGGCCCGGGTCGGCGTCGGAGACGGCGCCGCCGTCCTCGCACCGGTCCAGGTCGCGCTCCTCCCCGTGCCCCTGCGACACCGCGTACGGCGACCCGCCCGCCAGCAGCTTCTCCAGCTGGCCGGGGCCGGTCAGCCGCCAGACCGCGCCGCCGCGCATCCCGCGAGGGGTCGCGCGGTCGAGCCCGTCCATCAGCCGCTCCCGTACGGGTGGGAGGTCCTCCGCGGCCAACTCCGTGACCAGCAGCCGCACTCCGCACGAGATGTCGAACCCGACGCCCCCGGGCGAGACCACCCCGCCCGCGGCGACGTCGGTCGCGGCGACCCCGCCGATCGGGAACCCGTACCCCCAGTGCACGTCCGGCATCGCGTAGGAGGCCGTGACGATGCCGGGCAGCGTCGCGACGTTCACGACCTGCTGCAGCGCCTCGGCGCCCCCGGTCGGAAGGAGGTCCTCCGAGGCGAACACGACCCCCGGCACGCGCATGGGCGCACGCCGCTCGATCCGGAACCGGTGGGGGGTCTCAGGGGTGAGGACGATGTCCATGACGGGGGACGAGTGCCCGCCCTACGGGCCGCCAACCACGGTGATCCGGTCCGCCTCCGGCGCCGCCAGCGGCCTGTCCGCCGCCGAGTGGGCCGCGAAGTAGGCGGTCAGCGCGTCGAGGTCGGACTCCCCGACGAGCTTGTTCCCGCCCTCCTTGAAGACGCCGAAACCGTCCCCGCCGCCCGCCAGGAACTCGTTCATCGCGACCCGGTAGGTCCTGGCGGGATCGATCGGCTCGCCGTCGAGCTTCACGGAGTCCGCCACGACCCGCTCGGCCCCCGACTTGGCCAGGTCGAGTGTGTACGTGAACCCCTCCGACACCTGGAGGATCTTCGGCGAGGCCTCGTTCGCCCCGCTGACCTGCTGCCGGAGCGCGGTGATCAGCTGCGCGCCGGTGAGGTCGAGCGCGGTCGTCATGTTCGTGAACGGCTGCACCGTGAACGCCTCGCCGTACGTGACGACCCCGTCGCCCTCGCTCCCCGACGCCCGGTGGACGAGGTCGGAGCGGATCCCTCCGGGGTTCATCAGCGCGAGCTGCGCACCGCCCCAGCCCTCGGGCGCCATCGCCGCCAGCTGCGCGTCCGCGATCAGGTCCCCGAGCGGCGACTCGGGCGCCGCCGCGCCCCGGCCAGGGATGTCGGCGGCGATGTACCCCACCGGCCGGTTGGCGATCGGTGCGGCCAGGGCGTTCCAGCGCTCGATGAGCGAGGTCATGTCGGCGGCCCTGGGCTGGTCGCGGCGTACGACGTGGTTGGCCGAGGCGACCTTCGTCCGCACGATGTCGCGGGTGCGCCGGTCGTAGGTGAGCGTGGTGTCGGTGTAGAGCTTCCCGTAGGAGGAGGCGGAGGTGACCATCCGCGGGCGGCCGGACGGATCCGGGACCGTGCACACGTACGCCTGGTGGGTGTGGCCGGTCACCAGCGCGTCGACCTTCGGCGTGATGCCCTTGGCGATGGCGGTGACGGGACCGGAGATGCCGTCGCCGGGGCCGGGGCTGTCGCAGTCGTAGTTGTACGCGGTGGAGGCCGGGGCGCCGCCCTCGTGGACCAGCGCCACGATCGACTTCACGCCCTTGCGGTCGAGTTCCGTCGCGTACCGGTCGACCGTCTCGATCTCGTCGTGGAACTTCAGGCCCTTGACGCCCTTGGCGGTGACGATGTCCGGGGTGCCCTCCAGGGTCACGCCGATGAAGCCGATCCTGACCCCCTTGTGCTCCCAGATCGCGTACGGCTCGAGGATCGGCCTGCCGGTCTTCTCGTCGGTGACGTTGGCGGCGAGGTAGGGGAAGTCGGCGCCCTCGAAGACCCGGCCGTCCTCGAAGCAGCCGTCCTCGGGGTGGCAGCCGCCGTTCCGCATGCGGGCCAGCTCGGCGCGGCCCTCGTCGAACTCGTGGTTGCCGACGCCCGCGACGTCCAGGCCGAGGCCGTTCAGGGCCTCGATGGTCGGCTCGTCGTGGAAGAGGCCGGAGAGCAGCGGGCTCGCGCCGATCATGTCGCCCGCGGCGGCGGTGACGGTGTACGGGTGGTCCTTGCGGGCGGCGCGCAGGGAGCTTGCGAGGTACTCGACACCGCCCGCGTCGATCTTCTCGGTGGTGCCGTCGGGGTGCCGCTCGACGACCTGGCCGGAGGAGCCGGCGGGGGGTTCGAGGTTGCCGTGGAAGTCGTTGAAGGAGAGCAACTGGACGTTGGTGGTTCGGTGTTGGTGGCTGTGGCTGTGGCTGTGGCTGTGGCTGTGGCTGTGGCTGCCGGTGCCGGTGTCGCTGCTGCTGTCGGTGTCGGTGGCGGTGGCGGCGGTCCCGGTCCCGGCGCGTGCCCGTGGGCCGGAGCCCGCTTCGGCTCCGGCCGGTGCGGCCGCGGACAGGGCCGCGGTGGACAGCACCACCGCAGCGGCGGCGAGCGCGGCAGTCCTGGCGGTACCGGCGGTCCCGGCTGTCAAGCGGCGGGCGGTGCGGCGCCGTTGGGAGGTCGCTGGCATGAGTTCCCCTTCGTGACAGCTGCGTTGACGGCGAGGGGCAGCCTACGGTCAACGCGCGTAGCGCGGCGGGGTTGTTGGGAGGTTGGCGTGTTGAGAGCGGGTTGCGCGGGGAAGGCGGGGCGCGCCGGGGCGCCCCGTCCGCCTGTCGCCGGACGTCGGGGGTTTGCCCCGGCCCCGGGGCCGTAGGCTCGGGGCATGAGCAACGTGGTGAACGGGACGGGCGCCGCGCGGCGGCTCGAAGTGCTCGACGAGGTGGCGCCCGAGGCCGTGGAGACCGTGCTGGACCTGCTGGCCGAGGCGGCCCGGGTGGACGGCCAGCAGGCCGTCTCCGAGCAGGGCCGGCTCGCGCTGCGCGGCGGGCGGCGCGAGGGCGTACGGCATCTGCTGCTGCACGAGCCGGCCGACGACGGCGGGCCGGGCGCGGCCTGGGGCGGCGCGGAGGACTGGGCGCTGGCCGGGTACGCGCAGCTGGAGGAGACCGACCCGGTCGAGGCGCCGGCCGCCGAGCTGGTCGTGCACCCCGAGCGCCGCGGCCGCGGCCACGGCCGCGCACTCGGCCTCGCCCTGCTCGACGCCTCCGGCAAGCGGCTGCGGCTGTGGGCGCACGGGGGGCACTCCGCGGCGCGCCACCTCGCGCAGGTGCTGGGGCTCTCGCTCTTCCGCGAGCTGCGGCAGATGCGGCGGCCGCTGGCCGATCTACCCCTGGGGGAGCCGGTCCTGCCGGACGGAGTGGCCGTACGGGCCTTCCGCCCGGGCGAGGACGACGCGGGCTGGCTCGCCGCCAACGCGGCCGCCTTCGCCCACCACCCCGAGCAGGGCTCCCTCACCCAGCGGGACCTCGATGACCGCAAGGCCGAGCCGTGGTTCGACCCGGCGGGGTTCTTCCTGGCGGTCCGTGAGGATCCGGACGGCGGTGCCGACCGGATCGTCGGCTTCCACTGGACGAAGGTGCACGGGGAGGAGCAGCTGGGCGAGGTCTACGTGCTCGGCGTCGTCCCCGGCGAACAGGGGACGGGCCTCGGCAAGGCCCTCACCGCCGTCGGCCTCCGCCACCTCGCCGCCTCGGGGCTCCCCACGGCGATGCTCTACGTCGACGCCGACAACACCCCCGCGGTGGCGGTCTACGACCGCCTTGGCTTCACCACCCACGAAACGGACCTGATGTACCGAACAGAAACCTGACCACCATCCGGTGGGGGCGACGGACCGTGGTTCGGCCCCGCGTTGTGGGCATGCGTTCCGCTAGGGGCGGAACGGGTGGGCACAACGGGGCCACCGGCGTGCAGCCGCGTATGAGACCTCAGCCCCCCGTCCAGGGTCGGCACCCGGAGCGGCCACGCTCCGGAACGGGGTACGGCCTGCGGCCGGGGGACCCCCATCGCCCCTGCGGAACAGCCGCCCCAGCCTTGTGGCCGGTAGCGGCCCGGGCGGCCACGTTCCGGTGGGTGGTGCGAGCCGTCGGCCGGGTGCGGGCCGGGTTGAGCCCACCCGTTCCGCCGGGCCGGAACGCCTGCCCACAACCCGGCGGGAGCCGGCGGCCCACAGCTCGGCGGAGCCGGTGGGCGGCCGCGCTCCGGATCGGGGGCGCGGCGCGTCGCCGCGTGACCGACGGTGGCCGGTGGATGCACGGGCAGCCACCGGCAGGGCACCTGGCCGCCATGTTCGCGTTACCACCGATTCAACCTGGCTTGCGAGCATCGCTGAATGCAGCCCGCTGTGCCCGATGTCACCAAGAGATCGCTCAGAGCCGCGCCTCCTCCGCGTCCTGACGCGCCCTTCCGCGCCGCGGCGCGGAACAATGAGGACATGAACGAGTCCAGCGCCAACGCACCGGTCCAGCACGCGCAGCCCTCGGTCGGCTCGATCGCGGCGCACCGCCCGCACACCGTGGCGGCCACCGTTTCGGAGCTCGAGCCGGACCTCGACGCGGACCTGGACCCGTACGAGGAGGACGCCGCCGACGGCGCGGAGTTGCCCCAGAACCGCTTCCTGGACCGCGAGCGCAGCTGGCTCGCGTTCAACGAGCGCGTACTGGAGCTCGCCGAGGACCCGGCGACCCCCTTGCTGGAGCGCGCCAACTTCCTGGCGATCTTCGCGAGCAACCTGGACGAGTTCTTCATGGTCCGCGTCGCGGGCCTGAAGCGCCGCATCGCCACCGGCGTGGCCACCCGCTCCGCCTCCGGCCTCCAGCCCCGCGAGGTGCTGGACCTGATCTGGACCCGCTCGCGCGAGCTCATGGCCCGGCACGCGGCCTGCTTCCAGCAGGACGTGCTGCCCGCGCTCGCCGACGAGGGCATCCACCTCATCCGCTGGCCGGAGCTGACGGAGAAGGAGCAGGCCCGCCTGTTCACGCTCTTCCGCCAGCAGATCTTCCCGGTCCTCACCCCGCTCGCGGTCGACCCGGCGCACCCCTTCCCGTACATCTCGGGCCTGTCCCTGAACCTCGCGGTCGTCGTGCGCAACCCGGTGAGCGGGCACGAGCACTTCGCGCGCGTGAAGGTGCCGCCGCTGCTGTCCCGCTTCCTGGAGGCCGCGCCGCAGCGGTACGTGCCGGTGGAGGACGTGATCGCGGCGCACCTGGAGGAGCTGTTCCCGGGGATGGAGGTGCTCGCCCACCACATGTTCCGGGTCACCCGCAACGAGGACCTGGAGGTGGAGGAGGACGACGCCGAGAACCTCCTGAAGGCGCTGGAGAAGGAGCTCATGCGGCGCCGCTTCGGCCCGCCGGTGCGCCTGGAGGTCGAGGAGTCGATCGCCCCGGACGTGCTGGACCGCCTGGTCCGCGAGCTGAAGATCTCCGAGGCCGAGGTGCACCCGCTGCCCGGCCCGCTGGACCTGACCGGCCTGTTCGGGATCGCGAAGCTGGACCGGCCCGAGCTGAAGTACCCGAAGTTCGTGGCGGGCACCCACCGCGACCTCGCCGAGGTCGAGTCCTCGCAGGCCCCCGACATCTTCGCGGCGCTGCGCGAGCGGGACGTGCTGCTGCACCACCCGTACGACTCGTTCTCCACCTCCGTCCAGGCCTTCCTGGAGCAGGCGGCCGACGACCCCGACGTGCTGGCGATCAAGCAGACGCTCTACCGCACCTCCGGTGACTCGCCGATCGTGAACGCCCTGATAGACGCCGCGGAATCCGGCAAGCAGGTGCTGGTCCTGGTCGAGATCAAGGCGCGCTTCGACGAGCAGGCCAACATCAAGTGGGCGCGGAAGCTGGAGGAGGCCGGCTGCCACGTCGTCTACGGGCTCGTGGGCCTGAAGACGCACTGCAAGCTGTCGCTGGTGGTCCGCCAGGAGGGCGACACCCTGCGCCGCTACAGCCATGTCGGCACCGGCAACTACCACCCCAAGACGGCCCGGCTGTACGAGGACCTGGGGCTGCTGACCGCCGACCCGCAGGTGGGCGCAGACCTGTCCGACCTGTTCAACCGGCTGTCCGGCTACTCGCGCCGTGAGACCTACCGCCGCCTGCTGGTCGCGCCGCGCTCGCTGCGCGACGGGCTGGTGCAGCGGATCAACAAGGAGACGGCGCACCACCGCGCGGGCCGCGACGCGTACATCCGGATCAAGGTCAACTCGATGGTCGACGAGGCGATCGTCGACGCGCTCTACCGGGCCTCCCAGGCGGGCGTGCCGGTGGACGTGTGGGTGCGCGGAATCTGCGCCCTGCGGCCGGGCGTACCGGGCCTGTCCGAGAACATCCGGGTACGCAGCGTGCTCGGGCGGTTCCTGGAGCACTCCCGGGTCTTCGCCTTCGGCAACGGCGGTGAGCCCGAAGTCTGGCTCGGCAGCGCGGACATGATGCACCGGAACCTGGACCGCCGGATCGAGGCCCTGGTCCGGGTCGCCGACCCGGCCCACCGGGCCGCCCTCAACCGGCTCCTGGAGACCGGTACGTCCGACAGCACGGCCTCCTGGCACCTGGGCCCGGACGGCGACTGGACACGGCACGCGACGGACGCGGAGGGGCGCCCGCTGCGCAACGTGCAGGAAATGCTCATCGACGCCCGGAGGCGCCGGCGTGGCCCAGCGACACCTTGACCCCACGGGCACCCACGGAAACCCTGACGACCCCATGGGCGCTCACGGAATCCCTGACGATTCCATGGGCACTCACGGAAACTCCGACGGCCCCACGGTCACCTGTGGAAACCTCGACGACCCCGTGGGCACCCATGGAAACCTTGACGATTCCATGGGCACCCGTGGAAACCCCGACGACCCTATGGACGCCCTTGGAAACCCTGACGGAGCGGTGCCATTGCCGCCGTCCTCCCGGACGGAGGGCGACGCCGGGGCGTCCCAGAAGAGCGCGTCCGGTCCTGGCACGGGTGCGCCGAGCGCGAGTGCGCCGGGTGTTGACCGTCCTGGCACGGATCGGCCCCCGGCCGGTCGGGCGGAGCCGGGCGGAGTGCTGGTCGACGGGCCGCCCGCCGCGGTTCCCGCCCGGGGGGAGGCTCCGCCGGAGGGCGGTGCCGCGCTCAGCGCGCGGGACCTGCTGGCCGGGTACCTGCACGCCCAGGCCGCCGAGTTCCTGCGCAGCCTGCGGCTCCACCGCGAGAGCGGGGCGGACGCGGAGGAGGCCGTCGAGGCGGTCCGCCAACTGCGCGGTTCCGCGCGGCGGATCAGCGGCGCGCTGTACACCTTCCGCCCCCTGACGGACACCGCGTGGGCCGACCCGCTCCGCGCCGAACTCGCCTGGCTCTCCGGCACCCTGGCCCGCGAACACGCCTACGCGGCCCGGCTGGCCCGCCTCCGTGCCGCCCTGCACCGCCTCTCCGGCGCGGAGTCACCCCCGTACGGCACCCCGGTCGCGGGGACCGTACCGCCGACCCGTGTGAGAACCGGCTGGACCGACCCGACGGAGGTCCCCGACATCGCCTCGGCCGAGACCGTCCCGGGCGCCGGGGGCCCGGCGGGCGGCGGCGAGCCCGCGGAGGGTGAGCCGGGTGCCGGGCCGTCGCGTATGGCCGCGCAGCGCACGTCCGCCACGGCGAGGTCCCGCGCCCGCGCTTCCGCGCAGGGCCGGGCCGACGAGGCCGAGAGCCTGCCCCGCGGGAACACCACTGCCGACCGGAGCCCCGCCGCGAGGTGGCACGCGGCCGCCGGACGGGACGCCGCTGCCGGATGGCCCACGGGCGCTGGACGAGATGGGGGCGCGGGACGGGACGCGGCTGCTGGACGGGCCGCCGCCGACGGACGGAACACAGCTGCGGGACGGGACGTGGGCGCGGAACGGGACGCGGGCGTCGGAGACCGGGAGATCGGCGGCGCGCGTGCGGGCGGCCCGGGCGCGGCCTTTGCGGGCAATCCGTCCGCTTCCACTTCCGCTTCCGCCTACGCCCCCGCCGCTCAGCGTGGCGCCGAGCGCCCGCCCGCCGCGTTGACTGTGGGGGCCGCGCGGGCCGGGGCGTTGCTGGAGCGGCAGTTGACGCTCGCGCGGACGCGGGCGCACTCCGCCGCGCTGCAGGCGCTCGGCTCCTCGCGGTTCCACGCGGTCGCCGACGCCGTCGCCGTACTGGCTTCGGAGGCGCCGCTCGACACGGCAGCCGCACAGGGCCCGGCCGACGAGGTGCTCGTACCGCTCGTCGACGAGGTGCACCGGCGCATGGTGGAGGCGGTCGACGCACTGCCGCTCTACCGGGCCGGGCACCCGTACAACGCCGAGGCCCTCGCCCACGGCCTCGCCGCCACGGCCACGGCGGACGCCCCGCCCGCGACCGAGCAGCAGGACGCGCCCTGGCACCAGGTACGGATGCTGGTGCGGCTGCGGCGGTACGCGCAGGAGGTGCTGGACTCGGCGTCCCCGACGCGGAGTTCGACACCGGTCGCGGCGTCGGCACCAGCATCGGCATCGGCACCAGCGGCGGTACCGGCAGCGGCACAGGCACCTGCACTTGCATCGCTCCCGGCCTTGACCTTGACCTCGGGGGAGCCGTCCGCCGCGGGGGAAGGTTTCGCCGCCCGCCTGCTGAGCGCCGCCCAGGCTCTGGACCGGCACCGGGACGCGGCCGAGGCCGCCGCCGCTGCGGCTACCGCTGCCCGTACGCCCCGCATCGCCCCCGCGACGGCGTACGCCCTCGGCGTCCTCCACGCCGACCAGCGCCACGACGTCGAGGCCGCCCGCTTCGCCTTCGGATGGCTCTGGCAGCGGTTGTCGGTGAGCAACTGATGGCCGGCGACCGCGCGCACCGCCGCGGCGAGGCAGACCACCGCGGAGACGGCGCGGACCGGGGCACCTGGCCTGACCGGCGTGGCGATCGCGCGGATCGGCGTGGCGTCCGTGGCGACGAACGGGCGCCGAGCGCACCGCGCGGGGCGCCGAGCGCACCCGGCACCCCGGCCGCGAGGCCGCCCGTACGTGCCGCCGGCTGTGTCCTGTGGCGCCGCGCCCCGCACGACGCTCCGCACGCCGAGCGCATCGAGATCGCGCTCGTGCACCGGCCGAAGTACGACGACTGGTCGCATCCGAAGGGCAAGTTGAAGCGCGGCGAGGATGTGCTCCGTGGCGCGCTGCGCGAGGTGCACGAGGAGACGGGGTACGACTGCGTGCCGGGCGCCCGGCTCCCCACCGTCCGCTATCTGGCGAACGGCCGCCCCAAGGAGGTCGCGTACTGGGCCGCCGAAGCCGCCGACGGGCACTTCGTCCCGAACGCCGAGGTGGACCGCCTCCTGTGGCTGCCCCCGTCCGGCGCCCGCCTCCGCCTGACCCGCGCCCGCGACCGCGCACTCGTCGACGATCTCCTGGCCGCCCTCCACATGGCCTGACGGGCCCCGACCGGCCGGCGTGGGCGGGTACTGACGACAGCGACGTGCGGGTGGCTCCCGACGACAGCGACGTGCGGGTGATTACTGACGACAGCGAACTCATCGTCTCGTCGGCTGACCACCCCGCCTCCGCAAGGACTTGTCGGCCAGCTCCGGAGCCAGATAGTAGAAGTCGTCCCGGTTGAGATCGGTCCCCGGCGGGACGATCTCGTCGATCCGGTCGAGGACGTCCTCGCTCAGCACGAGATCCGCGCTGCTCAGCAGGTCGTCGAGGTGGGCGGGCGTCCGCGGCCCGAGGATCACGGACGTGACGGCGGGATGGGCCCGCACGAAGGCCACGGCCATGTGCCGAAGCTCCATGCCCGCCTCGCCGGCCAACTCTGTCAGCGCGCGAACGGCCTCCAGCTTGCGGGCGTTGCCCGGCAGCGACGGGTCGAACTTGCGCTGTTCGAGCGCGGCCCGCCCGCCCCCCGGTGAAAGGTCGACGTCCGAGGCCTTCGCGTACTTCCCCGAGAGCCAGCCCGCGCTGAGCGGACCCCAGGTGAGGACGCCCATCCCGTAGCGCTGGGCGGTCGGCAGCACGGCCGCCTCGACGCCGCGGGCGAGGATCGAGTACGGCGGCTGCTCGGTGCGGAACCGCACATGGCCGCGCCGCTCGGCGGCCCACTGCGCCTCGACGATCTGCTCGGCGGGGAACGTCGAGTGCCCGATGGCCCGCACCTTGCCCGCCCGTACGAAGTCGGACAGCGCGGACAGCGTCTCGTCGATGTCGGTGGTGGGGTCGGGTCGGTGCACCTGGTAGAGGTCGACGTGGTCCGTACCCAGCCGCCGGAGGCTGTCCTCCAGGGCCTGGGTGAGCCAACGGCGGGAATTTCCCTGCCGGTTGGGGTCCTCGCCCATGGGGCTGTGCCCCTTGGTCGCCAGCACGACCTCGTCGCGCCGCCCCTTGATGGCCCGCCCGACGATCTCCTCGGACTCGCCCAGACTGTAGACGTCGGCGGTGTCGATGAAGTTGATCCCGCCGTCGAGGGCGCGCTGAATGACCCGCACCCCCTCGTCCTGATCGGGGTTCCCCCAGGCCCCGAACATCATCGCCCCGAGACAGCACTCACTGACCGAAATCCCGGTCGCCCCAAGAACCTTCCGCTCCATAAGAGCCCCGCCTCTCCGCACGTTCCCGACAACACGACTCAAGCCCGGGCCGCACCCGAGC
>NZ_LIQY01000221.1 GCF_001418495.1 Streptomyces pathocidini
CCCTCACTCCCCGTGCCCAGTCCGCCGCCCGCATCGGCTTCTTCCCCTGCGGCTGCACCCACCCCAGCTCGACCGCGTGCGAACCCGTCCCCGCGTACACCGCGTTCTTGGTGACGCCCAGCTCGCCGGGGGCAAGACCGGTGCGGTCCGGGAGCGGCGCCGCGGACATCACCTTCAGGCGCTCCCCGCGGAACACCGTCCACGCCCCCGGCGCTGGGGCGCACCCGCGTACGACCCGGTCGATCCGGAGCGCCGGCGCGGACCAGTCGATCCGGGCGTCCTCAACGCCGATCTTCGGCGCGTACGAGACCCCGTCCTCCGGCTGCGGCACCGCCTCGAGGGAGCCGTCCTCGATCCCGTCCATCGTCGCGGCCAGCAGCCCGGAGCCCGCGAAGGCGAGCCGGGTCAGCAGGTCCCCGCTGGTGTCGGTCGGCCGCACGGCCTCGGTCACCACGCCGTACACCGGCCCCGTGTCGAGCCCCTCCTCGATCCGGAAGGTCGCCGCGCCGGTCATCTCGTCGCCCGCCAGCAGCGCGTGCTGCACGGGCGCGGCCCCGCGCCAGGCGGGCAGCAGCGAGAAGTGCAGGTTGACCCAGCCGTGGACGGGGATGTCCAGCGCGGCCTTCGGCAGCAGCGCGCCGTACGCGACGACGGGGCAGCAGTCGGGGGCGATCTCCCGGAGCCGGGCAAGGAACTCCTCGTCGCGCGGCTTCACGGGCTTGAGCACCTCGATGCCCGCCTCCTCCGCGCGCTCGGCGACGGGGCTGGCGACCAGGCGGCGCCCGCGCCCGGCGGCCGCGTCGGGGCGGGTGACGACGGCCGCGACCTCGTGCCGGTCCGACGCGATCAGGGCGTCCAGTGCGGGTACGGCGACCTCGGGGGTGCCGGCGAAGACGAGCTTCATCGGGGGTGCGCTGCCTCTCAGGCGGGTGCGGTTCGTTGGGTTCCGGGCGGTGTCGGCCTCGGAGGCCCGGTTTCCGGTCTCGGAAGGCTCAGCTTTCGAGCCCGGAGGGCTCGGTTTCCGATCTCGGAGGGCTCAGTTTATGAGCCCGGCCCGGAGCGGGTTATGAGCCGGCTCCGAGCGGCCGGTCGGGCGAGCGCGGACGCGGGGCGCAGAGGGGGCGTATCCGCAAAGGGGCGCGGCCCCAGGGGCGTACGCAATCCCCACGCGCCTCTCTGCACCCGCCGCACGCCCTATCGGCGTGACCCGGGAGGCGTGTTCCGCGTTGGTCCGGTCAAGACGAAATTGACCTGAAACGGGCCGCTGTTGCGGCCCGCTCCGCTATCAACGCCGGTTCGAGAGGCTTGTTCATGGCCGACCACGCAACCCACGACGCCCAGGCTCGGGCGAGCCTGCACCTGCTGGTGCGGGACATCGAGCGGGTCCGCCGGCAGGTGGACGCACTGCGCACCCTGACCGCCCAGTTGGGCAACGTCTACCGGCCGCGGCGCACCGGCCCGTCCACGGGCTTCGTCGTGTACGGAAGGGCGCCCGCACCCACCGTGCGGCTCGCCCAGGAACTGCGGGACAGCATCGAGACGCTGGTGACGGCGGCCGTCGACTTCGACCGCTCGCTGGGGTTCTCGTGGGACGCGGTGGGGTCGGCGCTCGGCGTCACCAAGCAAGCCGTACACCGCCGTTACGGCTCCCGCCGCACGGCGACCCAGAACGGCACCGCCACCGAAACGCCTTCCAACGGCTCCGACCCGCTGCGCACCGCGGAGGGCATCCGCGCTGCGGAGGGCTTCCGCGCGGGGGACGGCGCGGCGCGCACGTCCGAGGGCGTACGCCCGTCGGAAGGCGGCATCCGTACGACGACGGAGACCGGCATCCGCACGGCGGAAGGCGGCGTCCGCACAGCCTCCGATGCCCCGTCCGTCGTGCCGGCCCCATCCGGCGTCCGCCACGGCACCCCGCACCCGGCCGCGGTGGTCCCCGGCCAACCGGGCCCCTCGGCCCCCCGAGAAGACCGCCCCGCT
>NZ_LIQY01000222.1 GCF_001418495.1 Streptomyces pathocidini
ACCAGTCGCCGCCGACCTCGGTGGCGGTGTTGCCCGGCAGGTAGCGGCAGGCGATGTCGAGGCCCGCCGCCTCGGGGTCGCCCGGGGGCAGCAGGGAGCGCTGGAGGATCAGGGCACGCTCATGCTCCCGGCGGTAGAGGCGGGCGTTGTCGATGCAGACGGCGGCGCGGGCGGCCAGTTCCAGGGCGAGGGCGGTGTCGCGCTCGCCGAACGGCTCGCTGCCCTTCGTACGGGAGAACTGGGCGAGGCCGACGACGGTGTCGTGGGCGACCATCGGCACGGCGAGCGTGGACTGCACGACCCCGCCGCCGAGTTCCGGGCCCTCCTCGCCCTCCTTGCCGGGGATGACCCGGGCGTTGGCGGTGCGGAGGACGGCCGCGTGCGGGGAGTTGAAGGCGTAGCGGTGGACCTCGCCGACCTCGATGGCGTGCGGCTCGCCGCTGTCCCCGGCGCCGGCACCGCGTACGACCGGGGCGTCGGCCACGGCGCTGGCGAAGGCCACGCGGCGCAGCTCCGCGCTGCCGTCGGCGAGGCCGGGCGGGGTCTCGTCGCCGGCGAGCAGGCCCTGGTAGAGGTCGACGGAGGCCAGGTCGCAGAACTGCGGCACGGCGACGGCCAGCAGCTCGCGCGCGGTGGTCTCCAGGTCGAGGGAGTTGCCGATACGGGTGCTGGCGGCGTTGAGGAGGGCGAGGTTGCGGCGGGCGCTGGCGGCCTCGCGCTCGGCGTTGCGGCGCTTGGTGACGTCGGTGGCCAGCCCCGCGACGCCGATGGGACGGCCGCTCGCGCTGTGCAGCCGGAACAGGTGCAGCGACCAGCGGCGGCGCTCGGGGTCGCCGGGGACCGGACCCATGAGCTGAAGCTCCGTCACCGGCTGGCCGGTTTCCAGGACTTGGCGGAGGGCGGCGGTGAGGCGGTCCGCCTCGGCACGCGGGAGGTAGTCCCCGGGGCCGCGGCCGCGGTGGGACTCGACGGTGCCACCGAAGACGGTGGCGAAGCGCTCGTTGGCGCGCAGCACCCTGAGGTCGGGGCCGAACAGCAGGAATCCCATGGGAGATTGACCGAAAATCGCCTGCGAGGCGGCGAGGTCGGTCTCGATCCGGCGCAGCGCCCGCACGTCGACGACGAGGCACAGCGCGCCTTTTCCGCCACTCTCGGTCTCGGTCGGCATCACGTAGACCT
The DNA here is from genome assembly GCF_001418495.1 of Streptomyces pathocidini. Classification (GTDB taxonomy): domain Bacteria; phylum Actinomycetota; class Actinomycetes; order Streptomycetales; family Streptomycetaceae; genus Streptomyces; species Streptomyces pathocidini. The sequence continues at coordinate 1,180 of NZ_LIQY01000222.1, forward strand.
CGGCGAGGCCCTTGGCCTCGGTGCCCTCCAGGGCGCGGAACGGCACGAGGCCGACCCAGTCGTGGCCGTCCAGGATCTCCGCGATCTTGCGGTGCCCCAGCTCGCGCAACTCGGCGGGTACGAAGGCAGCCACGGGGTCCTTGCCGATCGCGGCCGAGGCGGGTATGCCCAGGAGGTCGGCGGCGCGGCGGCTCCACTGGTCGATCCGCCCGTCCGGGCCCAAGGAGAACGAACCGACCCTGATGTAGTCGTACATCGACCCGGCGGGGCTCGCCTGCCACATCGCGGCACCAACACTCTCGTCGGGCGTCCCCGCCCCCGCTGGTATGTCGCTCACGCGCCCGTCCCCTCCAGCTCGCCTTGCCCGGACCGGCCTCCGCTGAGTATCCAGCACCGCAGCTATCCGGAACACGGCCTTCACGATCACAGCACTGTCTCATTCGGAGCGTTGTGATCAGCCCCGATTGGTCACAGCGGTGCGTACCGTCCGCGTTCGGATGGCCCGACCCGTCCCCGTTGATCAGTTACTTCCCCCTTCTACTAACCCGGCAGGACCAGCTCGAACCACACCGTCTTGCCCGAGGTTCCGCGCCGCGTGCCCCAGCGCCGGGAGGTGCGGGCGACCAGTTGCAGGCCGCGCCCGCCCTCGTCGTCGGGGCGCGCGTCGCGTGCGAGCGGGAGTTCGGGCAGCGGATCGGACACCTCCACGACCAGTGCGTCACCGCGGCCGCGGCGCAGGCACACGCCGATGGGGCCGGTGGCGTAGCGCTGGGCGTTGGTGACGAGCTCGCTGACGAGGAGTACGGCCAGATCGCTGATCGCGTTCAGCCCCCACTCGTTGAGGGTCGTACGGACCAGGGAACGCGCGGCGCGTACGGCGTCGGGCTCGTCGGGGAAGGTCCACTCGACACGGCTCTCGCCCGCTGCGGCGCACGGGGCAGGGGGAGTCGATTCGGGGGCCCCTGCGGTGTCGCTCACGCCGACCACTTCCAGACCGATGGCAGGCCCCGCCGTCCTTTTCCTGGGGAATTCGGGGGGATTTTCGGGTTGGCTACCAACGGCATACCCGGTATCAGCGCCCGGCTATCGCGACAAAGGGCGCAGCATGCCACGAAAGGCGCGCGAAACGGCGCACGGCCCATTCCGTACGCCCATCGACCCTGCCAGGGGCCTGGGGGCGGAGCCCCCAGGCGATTCCCGCCGGGACGGTGGGCGACCACCGCGGTGCGGCTGCCGCAGCCCGCACGAAACCGCCGACGGCTAGCGCAGCATCCGCATTGCTTCGGTGACGGCGGGGCGGTCCTCGGCCAGCCAGTCGACCTCGTCCACCTGGGACGGGGTGAGCCAGCGGAGGGCGTCGTGGTCCTCCAGGGGCTGGGGGTCGCCCGCGAGGAGGTGCGCCGTCCAGACCCGCAGCACGTACCCCGGCTTCAACTGCCACTCGCCGGGGATCCGCGCGATCGGCCGGACCTCGACGCCGAGTTCCTCGCGCAGCTCGCGCACGAGAGCCTCCTCCGGCGTCTCGCCGGGCTCCAGCTTGCCGCCGGGCAGCTCCCAGCGGCCGGCCAGCTCGGGCGGCGCACTGCGGCGGGCGGCGAGCAGCCGCCCGCCGTCCAGCACCGCGCCACCGATCACGATCCGCGGCTCTTCTCCGGGCACTTGGGGCGCAGGGTTGGTCACGCGGAGACTCTACGGCGACGCGACCACGCGGCGGCCCGGCGGCCCCACCGCCCGATAACCCGACGGCTCGGCGGCCCGACGGCACAGCGACGCGGCAGCCCGGTGGCACGCCGACGCGACGGCCCGGTGGCACGCACGGCGGCCCGGCGGCGCGCCGACCCGACGACACAACAGGCACAAACAGCGCGACAGCGCGCAACGGCGGCCTACGACGAAAGGCGGCGGCCGATGCGCTCCACCAGGTAGAGCTCGGGTTCACTCCCGCCGCCCTGCGCCCGGAGTCGCTCCGCGGTCCGCTCGGCCTCGGCCCTGGTCGCGTACCGCCCGACGCGGTAGCGGTTGCCGTTCTCCTCCTCGCGTATGACGAGCCAGGGCAGTACGGGCCCGATGTCCGTCATCGCACCACCCCTGACGCCGTCTCCCGCGCCGCCGTGCGCCGCGTCTCTTCGCCACCTGAAAACGCAATCCGCATATGCCCGACCCTACGCCCGGCCTTCACTCAACGGATACGGGTTTTCACGAAGAGGCAGCTATCCGGCCATTTGTTCGAGGTTGGACTTCCCCTCGCGAGCGTCGGCGACGGCGACGGCCATCTCGGCGGTGACCCCGGCCAGCGACGGGTTGGGCCAGGCGCTGCGCACGCCCCACCCGTAGAAGCCCAGGCCGAGCAGCGCGACGACGAGGATGTCCCAGCCGGGCGCCAGATAGCCCCGGCCGCCGAACTCCTCGCCGCCCGCCCACGACACGAACGCCATGACCAGCAGGTACGTCACCATCCAGGCGCCGGCCTTCAGATGCGGCTTGAGCTCGGCCCAGGGCTTGCGCAGCTCGTACCAGGCCCAGATCGGCAGCCCGATCGCCATGATGAAGATGACCTTGCCGGTCAGCGGCCAGCGGGCCCAGTACATGACCAGCGAGCCGAACACCATCGCCGTCGGCGCGATCACGGGCATCGCGCGCAGCCGCACCGGGCGCGGCAGTTCGGGCGCGAGGCGGCGCAGCGACATCACTGCGACCGGTCCCGTGACGTACGAGATGACGGTCGCGACGCCGACGATCTCGGCGATCGAGCCCCAGCCGCGGAACACCGCGAGGAACACGAAGGCGACGACCAGGTTCAGCAGCAGCGCGGGCCGCGGCACGCCCGTCCTGGGGTCCACCCGGCCGAAGACGCCCGGGAGATGGCCGTTCTCCTGCACGCCGTGGATCATGCGCGAGGTGGTCGCCGCGTAGATCATGCCGGTGCCGGAGGGGGAGACGAAGGCGTCCGCGTAGAGCAGCAGGGCGAGCCAGTTCAGGCCCCAGGCCAGCGAGAGGTCGGCGAGCGGGGAGTTGAACGACAGGCCGCTCCAGCCGCCCGTCTGGCTCAGGTCCGCGGCCGGGACGGCCAGCAGGAAGGCGGCCTGGAGGGCGAGGTAGATGACCAGCGCGATGAGGATCGAGCCGATGACGGCCTTCGGCAAGGACTTGCCGGGGTCGCGCGCCTCGCCCGCCATGTTGAGCGGCGACTGGAAGCCGTTGAAGGCCCAGACGATTCCTGAGACCGCGACCGCGCTGAAGACCGCGCTCCAGCCGTTCGGCGTGAAGCCGCCGTGCGCGGTGAGGTTGTCGGTGTCGAGGTGCGCGAGCAGCAGTGCGCCGGCGGTCAGCGCCGGGACGACGACCTTGAAGACGGTGATTGCGGTGTTGGTCTTGGCGAACAGGGAGATCGCGAACCAGTTGAGGAAGAAGTAGAAGACGAGCAGGACCGAGGAGGCGGCGACGCCGGTCCCGGTCAGTTCCTTGCCGTCGTACAGGCCTTGGGCCCAGCCGAAGTCCCAGGAGCTCACGTACTGGATGGAGGCGGTCGCCTCGCCCGGGATCACCGACACGATCGCGATCCAGTTGGCCCAGGCGGCCAGATAGCCGGCGAGCGAGCCGTGCGAGTACTGGCCGTAGCGGACCATGCCGCCCGCCTTCGGGAACATCGAGCCGAGCTCGGTGTAGGTGAGGGCGATGGTCAGGGCGACGACGGCGCCGATCACCCAGGAAAAGATCGCGGCGGGTCCGGCCAGCGCGGCCGCGCGCTCGGCGCCGAACAGCCACCCGGAGCCGATGATCGAGCCGAGGCCGACGGCGGTGAGCGCCACGGTGCCGAGCGACCGCCGGTAGTTGGAACTGGAACCCTGCTCCGTACTCAAGCCGTGGTTCTCCCTTCACCCCTCATGGACAGAACGCAAACCGCGCCATCCTAGGGATCGGAAAAGGGGCCAACTCCCGTGAAACCGCTCTTACCTGGGGGTCTGTGAGGTTTGCAACAGAAAGACCCGCCTCGCCCACCAGGGCAAAGCGGGCCTAACGCGCCAATCAGATCAGCCGCGGACCACCGGTACGGGCAGCAGCACCGGACCGTCCGGTGTCTTGCAGCAGGCATCCCCGCACGCCGCGTCGAGCGAGCAGCACAGCGAGCAGATCGGCCCGGCCTGCACGGGGCAGTCGGCGATGTCCGGCAGCTCGTACGCGGTCTCGCAGACGGCGCAGGTGTGGGTGGCCTCGGGGTTGACCACCTCGACGTCGGGCCCGTTGACCGGGTTCTTGCGGGCCAGGTAGTAGCGCCCGCCGGTCAGCCAGGCGATCAGCGGGCAGAGGACGAGCGCGAGCCCGCAGGCGATGAAGGTCGAGAACGCTTGGGCGTAGGTGCCGAAGAGGCCGAAGAAGGCCAGGATCGAGACGGTCGAGGCGAGGGTCATCGCGCCGAACCCGGCCGGGTTCACCGCGTACAGGTACGCCCGCTTGAACTCGATGTACTTCGGGCTCAGCCCCAGCGGCTTGTTGATCACCAGATCCGCGGCGACGGCGGCGATCCAGGCGATGCCGACGTTGGAGTAGAACCCCAGCAACTTGTTGAGTGCCGCGAACATGTTCATCTCCATCAGCGTCAGCGCGATGCCGAGGTTGAGGAAGATGTACCAGACGCGGCCCGGGTGGCGGTGCGTGACGCGGGAGAAGAAGTTCGACCAGGACAGCGAACCGCTGTACGCGTTGGTCACGTTGATCTTGATCTGCGAGACCACGACGAACACCGCGGCCGCGGGCAGCGCCACCGAACCGAGCCAGGGCCTGAGCGCCTCGATCTGCGGGGCGATCGGCTCCAGCGCATGCGCCTTGCCCACCGCCTCCAGCGCCACGAAGGCGAGGAACGCGCCGCCGAGCTGCTTGGCCGCGCCGATGATCACCCAGCCGGGGCCCGCGGCGAGCACCGCGAGGTTCCAACACGTCCTGTTCTCCGCGGTCTTGGCGGGCATGAAGCGCAGGTAGTCGGCCTGCTCGCCGATCTGGGCGATGAGTGAGAGCGCCACCCCCGTACCCAGCCCGAAGCCGATCCAGGAGAAGCCGGAGCCGGCCCCCTCCGTGCCGCCGAACGAGCCGAACGCGCCCCAGGCGTCAGGGGCTTCGAAGGCGAGGACGGCGAAGGGGAGCACCATGCCGATGAGCCAGATCGGCTGGGTCCACGCCTGCACCTTCGCGAGCGCGCCCATCCCGCGGAAGACGATGGGGATCACGATCAGCGTGGTGAGGAGGTAGCCGACCTCCAGCGGGAGCCCGACGGCCTGGTGCATGGCCTGCGCCATGATCGAGCCTTCCAGGGCGAAGAAGATGAAGGTGAAGCTCGCGTAGATGAGGCTGGTGAGCGTCGAGCCGAAGTAGCCGAAACCGGCGCCTCGGGTCACCAGGTCCATGTCCAGGCCGTACTTCGCGCAGGCGCGGGCGATCGGGATCCCCGTCAGGAAGATGATCGCGGCGGCGGTGAGGATCGAGGCGAACCCGCTGGTGAAGCCGTAGGTGAAGACGATGGACGCACCGATCGCGAAGTCCGCGAGGTACGCGATCCCGCCGAGCGCCGTGGAGGCGACCATCGTCGGCGACCAGCGGCGGAAGGAGTGCGGCGCGTAGCGGAGTGAGTAGTCCTCGCGGCTCTCGTCGGCGGCGAGCTTGGCGTAACTGCGCTTGGGCGGCGCGGAGTCGGGGCCTTCCGGCGCGGCGTCCGCGCCCTCCTCCGCCTGCGTGGATGTCGCGGTCTCCGTCATGCGCTGCCTTCCTGCCGTCCGACCTCGTGCGCGGGTACGGAACGGACGGTAGGCAGTGGACATGACAGGCCATCGCGGGGCGGGATTGCGCGCCTGTTACGAGAGCCAGGCGCGCGTTAACTCCGGATCACGGGGCGGCGGTCGAAGCCCTTGGAGCCCCGCCGATCGACGGCGGGTCATCTCACCGGCATGTGGTACGCGATGCGGTACCGGTCCGCCGGAACGACCAGGTCCGCGGTCTCGACCGGCCGCCCCGAGGCGAAGAACGTCCGGATCACGACCATCACCGGATGCCCCGGCACCCCGCCGAGCGCCGCGGTCTCCTCCGCCAACCCCGGCCGCGCACAGACCTCTTCGAGCACGTTGTCCACGATCACGTCGATCGCGGCCATCCGCTCGACCACCCCGCGCCCGGCCAGCGGACCCTCCTCCGGCAGCATCACGGGCGTGCGGCCGGTGATGGCCAGCGGCTCCCAGGAGGTGGAGAGCATCGCGGGCTCGCCGTCGGCCCGGTACACGTACCGGGTGCGCATCACCCGCTCCCCCGGCTCGATCTCCAGCCGCTCCGCGACCGAGGGGCTCGCGCCCTCCTGCTCGCTGCACGACTCCCACGTGCCCTTGATCCGCTCGTCGGCCTGCTCCTGGCGAAAGGGGGTCGACTCGCCCTCGGGCTGGTAGCCGGAGCGGGCCAGGCGGCGCGGCACGGGCCGCTCCCGCACATAGGTCCCCGATCCCGAGCGCCCCTCGACCAGGCCCTCGGCCATGAGCACCTTGCGCGCCTCCAGCGCGACGGTGTCGGAGACCCCGTACTGCTGGCGGATGCGGGCCTGGGACGGGAGCCGGGTGTGCGGCGGAAGCGAGCCGTCCACGATCTTCTGCCGCAGGTCGCCCGCGACGCGGAGGTACGCGGGCTGCTCACCGAAAGGCACGTGCGCCCCTCCGATCGGGTTGACAGATTGCAACAGCGTGGCAACCGTCGGTTGCTGTCCGCAAGCGGAGGCCAGGGATTCACTCGATGTGCTGATCTTGGTGGGCCTCAGGCATGAAGTCGCAGGAAGCGCGCGAGTACGGGGCGAGCGATCTGGGTGCCCCAGTTGCCCCAGTTGTAGTCGAATGCGTGGTCCGCCCACGGGATCTCGACGTACTCGTGCTCGGCACCCGCCGTAGTCAGCCGGGCGTTCAACTGGCGCGCCTGCTCGACCGGGACGATCCGGTCGTGGCTGCCGTGCAGCAGCAGCGTCGGCGGCACGTCCGCCCGGACGAGCCGGGCCGGCGACCCGTACCGGAACCCCTCCGAGGCCGTCATCAGCGAGCCGCCCATGAAGCGGCGGACCCTGGGGTCGGCCCGGCCGTCCCCGCCCGCGTCGATCATCCCGGCCATGTCGGTGGGCCCGTAGAAGGAGACCACCGCGCGCACCGAGGTGTCCCGACCGGTCTCGCAGGAGGGGCGCGGGCGCTTGTCGCGGCCGGTGTAGGCGGCGGCCAGCGCGAGGTTGCCGCCCGCGGAGGTGCCGGCGAGGACGATCCGCGCGGGGTCGATCGCGTAGTCGGAGGCGTGCTCGCGCACCCAGCCGATCGCGCACTTCACGTCGCCGATCTGCTGGAGCTGGGTGGCGCGGGGGGCGAGCCGGTACTCGATGTCGAAGACCGCGTAGCCCAGCTCGTTGAGCCACTGGTTCCAACGCGGGGTCTGGCTGCGGTGCCCCGACTCGTACCCCCCGCCGTGCACCCAGACCACGGCCGGGCGCGGGCTGCGCAGCGCCAGCCCCGAGCGGCCCTGCGGCAGCAGCGGGCCGTGCGCCAGGGCCCGCCGGGGCAGCGTGCGGTACGGGAGGAGGGCGTGGTCTCGGGGCAGCCAGACGTCCATCTTCATCCGCGACCTGCCCACGCGCGCGTACACCAGGGTGCGGTCGCGCTCCGGGCCGCGCGAGTAGTTCAGCCCGGCGAACTGGCCCGCCACGGACAGCCCTTCGCCCAGGTCCCGCGCCGTACGCCAGGCCGCGGCGTACGGCGCGGGACCTG
>NZ_LIQY01000223.1 GCF_001418495.1 Streptomyces pathocidini
CGCGGCGCTCGCCGCGGGGGCACTCACCGCCCGCGGCCTGGTGGTCCTGACCGCCGACAGCGCTGATCCGCACGGGAGTTCGCGGCCCGGTTCACCAGATCGGGCTAAAGACGTTCGCCGGGCACAACCCACCCGTACGTGGTGCGTTGATCAGATCCCCGGCCCCTGAACGGGCTAGGGGATTCCTTTCTGCACCGTTCAGATGCACCTTCAGAAATGAGTTTCTTGCCATGTCCCGATTCTTCAAGGCAGCCTTCCTGACCGTCGCCGCGGGCGCCCTGGTGACCGGCACCGCCGGTGCCGCCTCCGCCGACTCCGGCGCCAATGGCGCTGCCGTCAAGTCCCCCGGCGTCCTCTCCGGCAACGTCGTCCAGGTCCCCGTCCACGTCCCGGTCAACATCTGCGGCAACACCGTCAGCGTGATCGGCCTGCTGAACCCGGCCTTCGGCAACACCTGCGTCAACGCGTAACACCGCGCCCGTGGCTGTGGCGCCCGCCGTTCGTCGGCGGGCGCCACAGCCATGTTCCGGACCAGCCGTGTTCGGGCCCGTCCCCTCCGGTCACGCGTGCGTGGTGTCGGGCAGGTCGGAGGGGCGGATGCGGTACACGTTCAACCGCATCTCGTAGTACTTCGAGGTCTCCCCGACCCACTCCATGCCGATCCTGCGCGCCGTCGCCGCAGCCTTGTGGTTGTTGGGGCGGGCAACCGCGAACAGTTCGTCCACGCCCTGCCGGAACGCCCAGCGGGTGAGCGCCGCCCCGGCCTCCGTCGCGTAGCCGTGCCCCCAGGCCCCGGGCCGCAGCTGCCAACCGATCTCCAGGTCCTCCTCGTAGGGCGGGAGCATCCTGATGACCAGGCCGCCGACCAACTGCCCGTCCTCCAGCCGCTCGATGGCCCACCGGCCCGAGGGAGGCACCAGGCCCGGCTGGGCCTCCTCCCAGGCCTGGAGGACGTGGCGCATGGCCGCGAGGTCCCCCACCCGGTGCATGTCGGGCGTCAGCCAGTGCGCCACTTCCTCCGCGCCGTAGATGGCCAGTGCCTCCCGGGCGTCGGAGACAGCCCAGTCACGCACCAGGAGCCGGTCCGTGCGCAGCGCGGGTTGCATGTTCTTCACGCTAACCGGGGTGGGCGGGAGCGGCCTGTCGGAAGGGGCTGCCTGTCGAAGGGGGCGGCCGTCGGAGGGGCGGGCGGCCCGCCCACCGGCTCGTTCACCGGTTTGCCACATCGCACGTAACCCCGGTCATCGTCACGCGTTGTCGGTGTCGTTACCGTCCGCAAGCGGACGAAAGACGCTTCTGCAGAAGGAGACGACTACATGTCGCGCATCACCAAGGCCGCCGCTGTGACCGTCGCGGCGGGTGCTGTTCTCGCCGGCACCGCCGGAGTCGCCGCCGCCGACGGCGGGACGAACGCCGTCGCCGCCGGTTCGCCGGGTGTCCTGTCGGGCAACGTTGTCCAGGTTCCGGTCAATATCCCGGTCAACCTCTGCGGCAACACGATCAGCGTCATCGGAATTCTGAACCCGGCGTTCGGCAACACCTGCCTCAACGCCGACACCTACCACGACGAGAAGAAGATCGTCAAGACGTCCGAGCACAGGGACTACCACAAGAAGGACAAGAAGAAGAAGTACTGACCAGGCTGATCGCGGCCTGACGCTCAGCCACGCGCTGACATGACTGTGGCCCCCCGGGTTCGCCCGGGGGGCCACACTCGTGCATCGGCCGGGACTTCCCGCCGTCCGTGCTGTCAGGGCTTGCCCGTGGTGACCGTGAACAGGCCGCCGTGCGGGTCGCGGAGAGTGGCCGCGCGGCCGACCCGTGACCGGTCCGGCGCGGCCGTGACCGTGCCACCGGCGGCGACCGCTGCTTCGGCGGCCGCGTCGACGTCCGCCACCCGGAAGTAGACGTGCCAGCGCGGCCGGACCTGCGGGTCCGGGTCGGCCTCCACGCCCCCGCCGCGCAGCCCCGCGACCACCTGGCCGCCGGCCCGTACCATCACCGCGTCGTGCTCGTACTCGACCTCGCAGGCGTCCGGTCGGCCCGAGGCCCAGTCGAAGACCTGGCCGTAGAAGATGGCCATGGCGAAGGCGTCGCGGGTGCGCAGTTCCAGCCAGGCCGGGGCCCGGCCGCGGCCGACCTGCCAGCCCGGGACGACCGCGCCCTCCCAGAAGCCGAAGACCGCGCCCGCCGGGTCGGCCGCCAGCGCGGCACGGCCCTTGCCGATGCTCAGCGGTCCGACGGCGACCGTGGCGCCGCGCTCGCGGATCCGGGCGGCGGCGGTGTCGGCGCTGTCGACGGCGAAGTACGCGGTCCAGGAGACGGGGATGCCCATGGTGTGCGCGAGTGCCCCCATGCCCGCGACGGGCACGCCGTCGGCGAGGGCCACGGTGAACTCGGGGCCGAAGGAACCGGAACGGTAGGTCCATCCGAGCACCGCGCCGTAGAAGCTCTGCGCGCCCTCCAGGTCACGCGTCATCAAGCTCACCCAGCACGGCGCTCCGTGGACCGCGCGCGGAGAGGCCGACATGTCCGCCACTGTGCCACCCTCCCGGCGGACCCGCCCGCCGGGTGTGCCGCCGGATGCCGCCGCCGCTGTCCCGTGGGATACATGGGAACTGTGGCTGCAGATTCCATCGTCGACCTCGCCCGGAAGGTCAACGAGAAGAGCAATGAGCCGATCGTCGTGCAGACGGTGCGATGCACCGTGGGGGCAACCCTCGCCTACGCGGCGGCCGAGTGGTTCATCAACGCGGGGCCGCCGCCCCTGCTGGCGCCGCTGACGGCGCTGCTGGTCGTCCAGGTCAGCCTGTACGCGACGCTGACCACCGGCTTCCGGCGGATCAACAGCGTGATCGCGGGTGTGCTGATCGCCTCGGCCTTCTCCACCTTCGTGGGGCTCAGCTGGTGGAGCCTGGGCCTGCTCATCGGCTCCGCCCTGATACTCGGACACCTCGTGCGCGTCGACGAGTTCGTGCCCGAGGTGGCGATCAGCGCGATGCTGGTGCTCGGGGTCAGCCATGTGGCCGCGATGGCCTGGGACCGGGTGGGCGAGACCCTGATCGGGGCCGCCTGCGGCATCCTGCTCAACCTGGTGATCGCCCCGCCCGTGTACGTGGAGCCGGCGGGCCAGGCCATCGCCGAACTGGCCCGGGACATGCGGGCGCTGCTGATGCGGATGAGCCGGGAGCTGGAGGAGGGGGCGCGCCGGGAGAACGCGGTGCGCTGGCTCCACCAGGCCCGCGGTCTCGACGATGACGTGGCGGGCGTGGACGCGGCGCTGAACCGGGCCGACGAGAGCATGCGGTTCAACCCGCGGGTGCGCGAGGGCCTGCTGGCGCGGCTGGTGCTGCGCAGCGGGCTCGACACCCTCGAGATCTGCTGTGTGGTGCTGCGGACCCTGTGCCGCTCGCTGACGGATCTCTCGCACCGGCGGCGCGCGGAGCCGGTGTACGAGGGTGAGGTGGCCGGGGCGCTCAGCGAGCTGTTCACCCATCTCGCGGACGCCGTGGACAGCTTCGGCCGGCTGATCACCGCGCAGGTCAGCACCAACGCGGAGGCCGCGGAGGGGCAGCTGGCCGAGGCGCTGGAGAACGGGCGGGCGGACCGGGACCGGATCGCGGAGCTGCTGCGGATCGAGACGGAGCGGGAGCCGGACCGGTGGGAGCTGCACGGGGCGCTGCTGGCGAACGTGGATCGGATTCTCAACGAGCTGGATGTGGAGCGGCGTTCCCAGTGGCTGGCCGAGGAGCTGGACCGGCACCGGCAGGACCCGGGCAAGCCGTCGCCCACGTACCGGGTGCGCCGGGTGGTGCGGCGGGCAAAGCGCAAGGTGCGCGGGCTGGGCAAGGGGCGCTGACGCCCGTACGGGGCCCTAGGGCAGGCGCAGGGTGAAGGATTCGCCGGGGGCGACGGTGAGGGAGCGACCGGAGAGCATGACGCGGATCGGGGGTTCGCAGGAGGCGGGGACCTTGATCCGCAGGCGGCCGTGGCGCAGGCGCATGTCCACGCCCCAGTGGCCGCGGTAGCGCAGCGAGAAGCCGTATTCGGAGAGTTCGGGGAGGGGCACGGGGTCGAGCCAGACGGCGTCGTCCCGGGTCTCGAGCCCGGTGAGGCCGCGCTGTACGAGGTCGAGGGTGCCGGCCATGGCGCCCAGGTGGATGCCCTCGCCGGTGGTGCCGCCCTGGAGGTCGGCGACGTCGCCCTCCAGGGCCTCCCGTACGAACGTCCAGGCCTCGCCTCGGCGGTTGCGGGCCAGCACCCAGCCGTGGACGAAGGCGCTGAGGGTGGAGCCGTGGGAGGTGCGGTGGAGGTAGTAGTCGACCGTCCGGTGCCAGAGGTCGTCGCCGAACTCGTAGCCCAGCTGCCGGAAGAGCGCTGTCAGTTCGGCGGGCTGGAACAGGTAGCCGAGCATCAGCACGTCGGCCTGTTTGGAGGCCTGGTAGCGGTTGACCGTGTCATCCTCGGCCTCCAGGATGCGGTCCAGGCGCCGGATGTCCCCGTACCGGGCGCGGTAGCCCTCCCAGTCGAGTTCGGCGAGGTCGCCGAAGCCCTCGAACTGGCTGATGACGCCCTGGTGGAACGGTACGGTCAGCCGCCGCGAGACCTCCTCCCAGCGCTCGGGTTCGCCGTCGGCCACCCCGAGGTTCTCCAGCAGCTCCCGCCGCCGCGGCTCGGGCAGGGCGCGGACGAGGTCGAGGGTGCGGGTGAGGACCCAGGCGGCCAGCACGTTGGTGTACGCGTTGTCGTCCAGGCCCGGTTGCTCGGCGTCCGGGTAGCGCTCGTGGTACTCGTCGGGGCCGACCACGCCGTGGATGCTGTACCGGTCGCGGCCCGGGTCGTAGACGGCGCTGTCGGTCCAGAAGCGGGAGATCTGCACCAGCGTCTCGGCGCCCTTGGTCTGGAGGTACTCGGTGTCGCCGGTGGCCTCGCAGTACTGCCACACGTTGTACGCGATGGCGGAGCCGACGTGGTGCTGGAGGTGGGAGTGGTCGGGCAGCCAGCGCCCGGAGCGGGGGTTGAGGTGCAGCTGCTGGGTCTCCTCCCGGCCGTCGCTGCCGCTCTGCCACGGGTACATGGCTCCCGCGCGGCCGATCTCCCCGGCCGCCCGGCAGGCCTGGGGGAGCCGCCGGTGGCGGTAGTTGAGCAGGGCCCGGGAGACCTCGGGGAAGTGCAGGTTCAGATAGGGCAGCACGAACAGCTCGTCCCAGAAGACGTGTCCCCGGTAGGCCTCGCCGTGCAGCCCGCGGGCCGGGACTCCCACGTCCAGCTCGGCGGTGTGCGGGGACAGGGTCTGCAGGACGTGGAAGAGGTGCAGGCGCAGGATGGTGCCGGCCTCGCCGGGGACGTCCAACTCGGCCCGCCGCCACAGCTGTTCCCACGCGGCCTGCTGGGACTCCAGGAGTCCGGCGAAGCCGGGGGCGGCCGCCACGTTGTCGACGGCGGCGTCGAGCGGGTCGCTGATCGCCGGGTCGTGGGAGGTGTGCAGCGAGACGACCTTGTCGACGGTGGTGGGGGTGGCGGCGGTGACCGGGACGTGCAGGAGGTGGGTGACGCGCAGCGGGCCCAGGTGCAGCCGGGACGCGAGGGGGTCGGGGCCGGTGACGGTGGTGCGGGCGGCCATGCCGACGCGGATGTCGGAGGTGGTGGTGCGGCAGCGCAGCCAGACCGTGTCCGGCTCCATGGCGCCGGTGTGGACGTGGGTGAGGTGGTGGCCGTCCAGGTCCCGGTAGCGGTTGACGCCCGCGTTCTCCACCTCGCCGTCGAGGGCGGACTCCACCTCGATCTCCCCCGACCAGCCCTCGGGCGTGAACTCGGTGCGCAGCGCGGCCAGATGGGGGTCTCCCATGTGGACCAGGCGGACCTGGTGCACGCGCATCCGCCGGCCGTCGGCGTCCTCGTACCGGATGCGGCGGGTGAGGGTGCCGGCGTACAGGTCCAGGGTCTGGCGGTACTCCAGGAGCTCGTCGGCGTCCGCGGAGAACCAGGCGGCGGAGCCGTCCTCGGTGCGGACGCGGAAGCGCAGCGGGAGCCAGTTGGGCAGGTTGACCATGTCCTCGTTCTCGACCTCGCGCCCGGAGACCAGGGACACCAGCCGGTTGTAGCAGCCCGCGGCGTAGGTGCCGGGGTAGTGCACGTCGTCGGCGAAGGCCTCGGGGGCGGCTCCGCGGGTGGCGAAGTAGCCGTTGCCGAGCGTGCACAGGGACTCCCGCAGCCGCTCGTCGGCGGGCGCGTAGCCGGTGTACTCCCAGGTCCACTCGGGCACGGTCAACCTCCTGGGGCGGTGCGGGTGAGGAGGTCGCCGAGGTCGCCGACCACGATGTCCGCGCCGTGCTTGCGCAGGTCCTCGGAGCTGGTGGGGCCCTGGATCCGGTCGACCCCGATGACGGGTGCGAAGCCGCCGTGGCGGCCGGCCTGGACACCCGCGAGGGCGTCCTCGACGACGGCCGTGCGCTCGGCCGGGGTGCCGAGGTGGCGGGCGGCCTCCAGGAACAGGGCGGGGTGGGGTTTGCCTGGCAGGCCGAGGCGGGCGGCCTCGTTGCCGTCCACGAGGACGGCGAACCGGTCCAGCACACCGGCCGCCGAGAGCAGTTCCCGGGCGTGCCGGGAGGCGGAGACCGCGGCGCTCGGGACGCGGTGGGCGGCCAGAACGTCCAGCAGCCGCAGGGTTCCGGGGTAGGCGGCAGCGCCGTGCTCGCGCAGCCGGCGGGTGAACTCCCGCTCCTTGAGCGCGGCCACCGCGTGCACCGTGCCGGTGCCGGGNNGTGCCGGGCGGCAGGTGCAGGCCCCGGGCCGCGAGGAAGGCGGCGGCGCCGTCGAGCCTGGCCTTGCCGTCCACGTGCCGGCGGTAGTCCTCGCGCGGGTCGAAGGGGCGGCGGGCCCCGGGGTCCGGCGGCGGGTGGTCTCGCAGGCAGGCGTCGAACGCGGTCTGCCAGGCCGCGGCGTGGACACGCGCGGAGTCGGTGATGACCCCGTCGGTGTCGAAGACCACGGCGGCCGCGTCGCGCAGCGCCG
>NZ_LIQY01000224.1 GCF_001418495.1 Streptomyces pathocidini
ACCAGTCGCCGCCGACCTCGTCCGTGGCCCCGGCGGGCTGGTAGCGGTAGGCGATCTCCAGACCCGGCTGCGGGGGAGGGCGGCGCGGCAGCAGGCTGCGCTGGAGCGTCAGCGCCGTACGCCGCTCGCCGCGGTAGAGCCGGGCGTTGTCGATGGAGATCGCGGCCCGGGCGGCCAGCTCGCTGGCCAGCAGCTGGTCGTCTTCGTCGAACGGCTCCTCCGCACGGGCCCGGAACAGGCTCAGCGTCCCGATCACGCTCCCGCGGGCCGTGAGCGGCACGCACATGTACGAGTGCACGCCCGCCTCGGCCAGCAGCTCGGCCGACTCCTCGCCGCGCGCGATCCGCCGCAGCGTCGACCCGTCGACCTCGGACACGAGGATCGGGTTGCCGGTGCGGGCGACCTGGGTGATCAGCCGGTCCGGGGCGTACCGGGCAACCTTCCCTACCGGGTCGGGCGCGCGCGAGGCGTCGGTGCGGTAGGCGGTCTTCACCGCGAGGGCACGGAACGTCGCGGGCCGGTCCTCGTCCAGCTCGGGGACGCTGCCGGTCTGCCGTTCGTCGAGGATCGCGTCCAGCACGTCGACGGCGGCCAGGTCGGCCAGCTCGGGCACGACGGTCCCGGCCAGCTCGCGGGCGGTGTGCGGCAGGTCGAGCGTGGTGCCGATCCGCACCCCCGCGTCGGCGATCATGGCCAGCCGGCGCCGTGCCCGGGTCATCTCGGTGGTCGCCAGATGCCGCTCGGTCACGTCGATCACCGAGATCGCCACCCCCAGCACCTGCCCGCTGGTGTCCTCCAGGCGGTAGTACGACACCGACCACGCGTGGTTGTGCTCCAGGTCCGCCGGGGTGCGCCCCTCCGCGTACTGGTCCAGCAGGGGATCGCCGGTGGCCAGCACCCGGCGGCAGGCGGACTCGATCTGCTCCGCGTCCAGGAACGGCAGCGCCTCCGACACCCGCCGCCCGAGGTGCTCGGAGGCGGGCAGCCCGTTGATCCGCTCCAGCGCCGGGTTGACCAGCACGTACCGCTGATCCGTGTCGAGGACTGCCAGGCCGACGGGGGACTGGGCGATCAGGCGCATGGACAGCGCCAGATCCGTCTCGACGCCGCGCAGGGCCTGCTGGTCGGTGGCGAGCCCGAGGGCGTAGAGGTTCTTGTGCTGGTCCTGCATCCGCATGTTCCGGAACTCGAACATCCGGATGCTCCCGTCCTTGACCCGGATCGGGAAGCCGCCGGCCCAGGTGGCCCCCGCGAGCACCTGGTCGAACAGTTCCAGCACGAGCGGTACGTGCTCGGGCTGGACCAGCAGCCTGGCCGCGGGGCGGCCGAGCGCCTCCTGCGCGCTGTAGCCGAAGAGCTGCTCGGCCGAGGGGCTCCACAGCGTGATCCGGCCCTCGGAGTCCAGCACGACCGCGGCCACGTTCAGGACGTCGAGCAGCCCGCCGGGAGCCGAAGGCTCCGGGGCGAGGCCCTCGGCGCCCTGGCCGCTCCGGCCGCCGGCCGCCGAGCCGCCGACGGCCCGGCCGCCGGCACCCTGGGGGCCCGCCCTCCGAGGTCCGGCCCTCCGAGGATCGGTCTGACTCATCCCGGGCACCTCTCTCGGTAGCCCATCCTCACCGCCCGCACTGCCTCCATGGTCCCCTGGATACGGCGGATGCGCACTGGAAGCGGGGTCCCGGGGCCGCCGGGGTCAGGCGCCCTTGGAACGGGACCACTCGCGCAGCGCGTCCCGGTCGGCGAAGGCGCCGACGTCGGTGTCCAGCGGATCGTCGGTGTACTGGTGGAACCGCCACTTCGCCCTGATCCGCGGCTCGCCCGCCCCGGCGCCGTGATCGGCTATCCACAGCCCGTCACCGGCGAACGAGGTGGTGTCCCGGTTCAGCCAGTAGTCCCGGTTGCAGTAGAGCAGCACGCGGGTGTGCGGCCGCTTCCCCTGCACGTATCTGATCCAGGAGTCCTTCCGGCCGTTCGAGACCCCGGAGTCCTCCCAGTCCAGGACGAGCAGGTCGCCCCTGACCAGATCGATCTTCGACATGAAGTAGTCGGCCTGCTCCTTCATGCTGCCCGGCCGCACGAAGTGGTAGAAGCCGGTGACCAGCCCGGCGTCCCGCGCTGTCTGCCGCTGTGCGACCCACTTGGGGTTGGTGTAGGACCTGCCCTCCGTGATCTTGATGAAGACGAAGTCGAGGCCCTTCGTGCTGTAGTCCGCCGGCTGGTACGAAGCGACGTCAACGCCCTTGACCGTCATACCCGTTGGCCTACCCGGGAGGTGGACGGGCAAGCGCAGAAACCATTCACCGGCCGAATGTGGGCGGCCTCGGGCAGGTCGGTGGCCGCCCCGTCAGCGCCCGGTGAGCAGCACCCACACCGGACCCTTCGCGAAGTTCAACTGCTCCCCGGACGGCGTGGTGAACTCCGTGCCGTCCGGGGAGCAGTTGA
>NZ_LIQY01000225.1 GCF_001418495.1 Streptomyces pathocidini
CGTAGAAGCCGCGGACGGCGATGCCGGATGTGTCGTACGGGCTGGCTGTGCTGTGCGGGGCGGCTGCGTTGTATGGGCTGTACGGGATGTGGGCGCCGGTGCTGGTTCCGGTGCTGCGGGGGTTGTTGGCGGTGCTGGGGCTGGTGCCACGACGGCCGGGAGCATGCCGAGGAGGATGGCCGCCGCGGGCCACAGCGGCAGCCCAGGCGCCGCCAGCGGGACGATCGACGGCTGCAGCGACGCCGGGTCCGCCGCGCCGGACCAGATCATCGCGGCCGCGACAGCCGCGCCCGAACCCGATACCAGCCAGGCCCGCGCGCCCCACGCGTCCGGCCGGTAGCGGGTGCGGACCGTGCGGCGGCCGCCGAGGGTGAGCCAGGCGGTGGTGCGGCGCACGGCTCTCGGGACGTCGGCGGTGCGGCCGTAGCCGCGCGCGTCCATCGCCGCGGCCAGCGCGACGGAGCGTTCCAACGCGCCCTCCAGCACGGGGAGTCCGATCCGCAGCAGGGCCCGCAGTCCCTTGTCGGTGCGCCCGCGCAGCCGGCGGGCGGCCCGCAGTCGAACGACGTCCGAGACCAGGTGTGGGGCGAAGGTCATGGCCACCACGACCGCCACCCCCGCCTCGTACAGCGCGCCGGGGAGGGACTTCAGCAGCCGGGCCGGGTTGGCGAGGGCGTTGGCGGCGCCGAGGCAGGCCAGCAGCGTGGCCAGCTTCAACCCGTCGTACAGCGCGAACACCACGCCCTCGGCCGTGACCCGCCCGCCGATCCGGACGCCCTGCGCCCAGCCGGGCAGCGGGACTTCGGGCAGCGTGAGGAGCGTGGTGCTGCCGGGGACCGGCGAGCCGAGGACGACCGAGAACACCAGCCGGATCCCGATCACGAACAGGCCGAGCTTGAGGAAGGCGGTGTAACTGCGAGCCCAAGGAGCGTCCGTGCGCCGCGCGGCGACGACATAGCCCGCGACACCGAGCAGCAGCCCGAGAAGGAGGGGATTGGTCGTACGCGACGCGGCTGTCGCCAGCCCCAGCGCCCAGAGCCACCAGGCGCCGGGGTGGAGGGAGCCGGAGCGGCGGGCCGCCCGCGGCGCGCGGGAAGGGACGCGGCGCGGGGTGCGGGCCCGGCGCTCGCCCGCGGCGGCGGTCGTGGCGAGCGCGTCGGGGGAGCCGTGGGCGCCGACGGCAGCGTCAGGGCCGGAGGCCGGGCAACGCCCGGGCGGCGGAGGGGCGTTGTCGCTCATGGGCGTCATCCGCGGCGGCGGGACTGCCACAGAGCCGCCGCGCCCAGGGCGGTAATGACCACCAGGCCGGTGAGCAGGCCTGCGGAGGGGCCGCCGTCGGACGGGCGGTCGGAGGGCTTCGCGCCGGCCTGCTCACCGTCGGCCTCCCGGCCGTCGTTCGCCTCGCCCCCGGCGGCATGGGCCTCCGCGACCTGGTCGCCGCAGCCCTTCTCCGGGTAGCCGGAGATCGCGCACAGCAGCGCGTTGCTGTCGTAGCGGAGGGGCTTGGCCACGGCGGCGAGGGACTCGGCGCTGGTGGCTTCCGGCGGGACCTGGGCGCACTCCGTACGGGACTCGGGCGGGCGCGAGGAGCCCCGGGGGGCGTCCGCCGGGGTGCCGAAGTCCAGGACGAGTGCCACGCGCTTGGTGCCGGGCTCGGCGGGGGTGTCCGCGCATATCGCGTCGAACGAGGCCGCGCCGCGTGGCCTGGTCGCGTCCCGGGAGTCCTCGCTCACCGCGAAGCGGAAGCCCTGGACGTCGCCGTCGGCGGGACGGGCCGTCGCCGGGCCCTGCGTCGCGTACACCCAACTCCCGCCGTCCCGCTCCCAGAACGACCAGTAGCGGTAGCCGTGCGCGTGCGCGGCGCCCGCGCCGAACACGGAAAGGAGGAGGGTGGCCGTGGTGACGGCGACCGCCGATTCCCGGAGCTTCACTGTCCGCTTCCCGCTACTTCTTCTTGCGGCCGCTGAGGAGGAAACCGATGCCGATGCCCGCCACCAGGCCTACGCCGATGATCCACCAGACGGCCGGCGTGCCGTCGTCCTCGGACTGCGCCTTCTGGCCCGCCGCGTCCTGAGCGGGCTCGGCCGACTCCGGCTTCGGGCCCGTGGCGTTGAGGGCACTGACGAGGTCGGTGCCGCCGAAGTCGCGCGGGTCGGAGCCCGCCGCGTGGGCGGCGAGGACCAGGGTGGCCAGGCCCGCGGGGTTGTCCTTGGACCAGGCCTCGGCGTTCTTCTCCAGCCACTTCAGCGAGGCCTCCGCCGCCTCGCGGTGGCCGCCCGCCGTGAGGGCGATGACGGCCTCGGCCGTGTTCGCGTAGTCGGGGGCCGGGTCGGTCGCGCCCGGGGCGAGGGCGGTGAGGTGGGAGTCCTTCTCCAGGAGGTCCGCGACGTACGCCGAAGCGCCGGCCGCCGCCCTGTGGACGTCGGGCTTCGCGGAGCCACCGCAGTCCAGGGGCTCGGTCTTCTCGTCGGTGCCCTTGGACACCGGCTCCACCAGCAGGCCCTTGCCCTGGCCCGCGAGGGCCGCCGCGACCGTCGCGTCGGCGTTGGCCGCCAGCGCGCCCTTCTTGTCCGGCTGGTAGGCGAACGCCCCGCGCCCGCTCTCCGCCGCGGCGCCCTTTCCGTCCTGCGCGGCCTCCCCGGTCTTCGCGTCGCAGCCGAGCTGGAAGCCGAGCAGAGCGTCGTAAGGCGACTTGCCCTGCTGGGACTTCACGCCCTCCGGCTTCCGGCCGGAGGCGGCGAGCGCGCCGATCACCACGGACGTGGAGTTGGCGTCGCTCGGGCCGCCGGGGGCGTAGCCCCAGCCGCCGTCCTGGTTCTGCACCGACTTCAGCCAGCCCGCGGCCTTCTCCACCTGGGCGCTGTGCCCGCCGAGCGCGGCCAGGGCCTGCACGGCGGCGGCCGTGGAGTTGGAGTCCACCGCGGTCTTCGCGTCGCACTTCTCGGTGGCGTCGGCGCGGTACGCGGCGAAGCCACCCGACGCGCACTGCTGCCCGGCCAGCCAGTCGACGGACTTCCCGGCCGGGACCACTCCGGCGGCGTCCTGCGCGAGGAGGGCGAGCGACTGGCGCCACACACCGTCGTACGTCGGGTCCTTGGTGCCGTGGAGGGCGGACGGGAGGTCGGCCGGGGCCTTCGGGGACGGCGAGTCGGCCGCCGCGGCCACGGACACGGCCGGGCCCGCGGCCGTGCAGAGGACGGCGGTCGCGGCGAGAGCCGCCGTGCGGCGAGCCAGGTTCACGATGAGTGCCTTTCGGTGAGCGGACGCGGCACCGGATCCGCTCGCCCACGCCGGGCCGGGTGCGTACGGGCGTACGCGCGCCGGTCGGCGTCGGCACGGGCTCCGGCTCCGCATACCTCGACGGGGCCGGCCGCCTGCGAGCCGTACCCCTCGGCGGGGTGGCACGTCGGCGGCTGGAGCCGTTCACTTCCGGCAGGGCGGTCCGACTCGTCGCCGCGGGGTGCGCGGCGGCTCACGGTTGCGGGTCAGTGCCGGAGTTGCACCGGCTTTCCCCTAATCGGATGTGATATCGACCCGCCTACGATAGCGGGTGCCGGAGGGCTGCTGTCTTCGGGTGTTCTTATGCGGTCGCCCGGCCGCGCCTGGGATTCGGTTCCCGCCACCGTGTCCTCAAGGGCCTCAAGCCCCGGACGGGCCGGAAGCCGCCCGGCTCGGGCCCAGGAGAGCACCCGGCCCGCCGGCCGGGAGCCCCGGCACCTACACCGCCTGGTATGTGGCGGGATCCGTACCCGGCACGGCCTCCGCCTGACCCAGTTTGACCAGCCTTCGCAGGTGCGCCTCCGCCTCCGAGACCGCGATGGTGCGGGAGCCGTAGGGGATCTGGGGCCAGGGGCGGTTCCATTCCATGCGCTCGGCCAGTTCCCAGGGGGTCAGGGGGCGTTGCGCCAGCAGGGCGCGGAGGCCGGCCAGGCGCTCGGCGTGGTGGGCGAGGAGGTCGCGGACGCGGGCCGGGGCGCCGGTGAAGGCGTGCTGGTGGGCCGGGAGGACCTCGGCGGGGGCCAGCCGGGCCATGCGTTCCAGGGAGTCCAGGTAGTCGCCCAGCGGGTCGGTGACCGTGGCGTCCTCCGGGTCCTCGTACAGGCCGATGTGCGGGGTGATCTCCGGGAGGAGGTGGTCGCCCGAGAAGAGGCGGCCGTTGCCCTGCCCCTCCGGGAGGGAGGGGTGGCGCTCTTCCAGGTGGAGGCAGACGTGGCCGGGGGTGTGGCCCGGGGTCCAGATGGCGCGCAGCCGGCGGCCGGGGAGGTCCAGGAGTGCACCCGGCTCGATCTCCCGGTCCGGCAGCGCGTGGCGCGTGCCCGGCAGGGCTCGGGCCGCGCCCGAGGCGCGCGCTGCGCGCAGGGGTGCGAGGTGTTCCTCCGGCGCGCCGGCCGCCGCCAGTTTCGCGGTGAGGTAGTCGATCCAGACGCCGGGCTCCGAGGTGCGGGTGCGCCGTACGACCTGGGCGTCGGCCGCGTGCATCGCGATCCACGCTCCGGAGGCCTCCCGCACCTGCCCGGACAGGCCGTGGTGGTCCGGGTGGTGGTGGGTGACGAGGACGCCGTGGATGTCGGCGATACCGGTGCCGCAGGCGGCGAGGCCCGCGACCAGCACCTCCCAGGACTCGGGGTCGTCCCAGCCGGTGTCGATGAGGACCGGGCCGCGGTCGGTGTCGAGGAGGTGGACGAGGGTGTGGCCGAGCGGGTTGTCGGGGATGGGCACGGGGATGCTCCACACCCCGCCGCCGTGATCTCTCACTCCGGCGGTGCCCTGTGCGGTCCCCGACCCCATGAAGTCCCCTTTCGCCGCAGGCGACTTCGGCCGCCGCCCGCGCCTTCCGGCACGCGCATTGCCCACTATAACGAGAACTGGTATCAGTTTCTGAAACAGCGTCAGAAAACTTGGTGCAGCCGCGTGGCAGGAGGCATGGGCGATGACCGACCTCATCGAGCACGGACAGCTGTTCGTCGGCGGGGAGCTGCTGGATCCGCTCGGCACGGACACGATCGAGGTGATCTCCCCGCACACCGAGCAGGTCATCGGCCGGGTGCCGCACGCCGCGACCGCCGACGTGGACCGGGCCGTCGCCGCCGCCCGCGAGGCCTTCGACTCCGGACCCTGGCCGCGCATGGGCCTGGACGAGCGGATCGCGGTGGTGACCCGGATCAAGGACGCCATCGCCGTACGGCACGAGGAGATCGCGCGGGTCATCAGCGCGCAGAACGGCTCCCCGTACTCCTGGAGCGTGCTGGCGCAGGCGCTCGGGGCGATGATGGTGTGGGACTCGGCGATCGCCGTCGCCAGGGACTTCGGGGGGCCCGGAGATCGCCCGGGAGGAGGCGGCCCGTTCGAGGAGTCGCGGCAGGGCGTCCTCGGGCCGCTGCTCATACGGCGCGAGCCGGTCGGGGTCGTCGCGGCGATCGTGCCGTGGAACGTGCCGCAGTTCACGGCCGCGGCGAAGCTCGGCCCGGCGCTGCTCGCGGGCTGCTCGGTGATCCTCAAGCCCTCGCCCGAAACCCCGCTGGACGCCTATCTGCTGGCCGAGATCGCCACCGAGGCCGGGCTGCCGCAGGGGGTGCTCAGCATCCTTCCGGCCGACCGGGAGGTGAGCGAGTACCTGGTGGGACACCCCGGCATCGACAAGGTGTCCTTCACCGGCTCGGTCGCGGGCGGCAAGCGCGTCATGGAGGTCGCCGCGCGCCATCTGACGCGTGTGACGCTGGAGTTGGGCGGCAAGTCCGCGGCGATCGTCCTGCCGGACGCGGACCTGGAGACCACGGTTCCGGGCATCGTCTCCAGCGCGTGGATGAACAACGGGCAGGCGTGCGTGGCCCAGACCCGCATCCTCGCACCGCGCAGCCACTACGACGAGATCGCCGAGCGGTTCACGGCGGCCGCCCGCGCGCTGGTCGTCGGCGACCCGCTGGACGCCGCGACCCAGGTCGGCCCGCTGGTGGCCCGGCGCCAGCAGAAGCGGTCGCTGGACTACATCACGCTGGGGCAGGTCGAGGGCGCCAAGGTCCTCACCGGCGGCGGGCGCCCGGCGGGCCTGGACCGCGGCTGGTACGTCGAGCCGACCCTCTTCGGCGGGGTCTCCAACTCCATGCGGATCGCCCGCGAGGAGATCTTCGGCCCGGTCATCTGCCTGCTGCCGTACGAGGACGAGGAGGAGGCCGTACGGATCGCCAACGACTCCGACTACGGCCTTTCGGGCAGCGTGTGGACCGCGGACGTCGACCGCGGGGTGGAGGTGGCGCGGCGGGTGCGCACCGGTACGTACTCGGTGAACACCTTCAGCCTCGACATGCTCGGGCCGTTCGGCGGCTACAAGAACTCCGGCATCGGGCGGGAGTTCGGGCCCGAGGGGTTCGCCGAGTACCTGGAGCACAAGATGATCCACCTGCCGGCCGGGCACGGGGCGGCGGGCTGATGGGGGACCGCTGGCGGGTGGAGGTCGACCGGTCGGTGTGCATCGGCTCGGGCATGTGCGTGAGCCTCTCCGGCGGTGGCTTCCGCCAGGACGCCGCGCACCAGGCGCACCCCGTCGAACCGGAGACGGACGCGTCCGAGGCGCTGCTGGCGGCGGCGGAGGGCTGCCCGGTGGAGGCGATCGCGATCGCCCTGCCGGCCACGGGGGAGTCGGTGTTCCCGCCGGAGGAGTAGGGATGCCTCGGGCGGCGCGCGGTGTCGGCGCCGAAGCTGCCCGATGTCCCGGGCGGCCACGGGGGCTGCCCGAAGGGCAGGAAATCTCTTCCGCCGCGACGGTGAGCAATGGGTACGGTCGAGTCCGGCGGTGCCGAGCAGGCCGCACCCGGATCCGGTGGGTTCTAACCTGGCGCCGTCGCGTCGATCAGGCGGCAGACCGTCTGGATGTCGATCTTCACCTGGGCGATCGAGGCGCGGCCCGAGAGCCAGGTGACGAGCGCCGAGTGCCAGGTGTGCTCGATCACCCGCACCGCCGAGAGCTGTTCGGCGGTGGGCTCGCCCTCCAGGCCCATCGCCTCCAGGACGATCGCCGTGGTCATGCGCGACACGGTGTCGACCTCGGGGCTCACCGAGCGGTCCGCGAAGGTGAGGGCGCGCACCATCGCGTCCGCGAGCTGCGGTTCGCGCTGCATCGCGCGGAACGCGCGCATCAGCGTCTGGGCGACCCGCGCCGCCGGCTCCTGCCCGGTGGGCGGGCGCTTGCGCAGCGTCTCGTGCAGATGCCCCAGCTGGTCCTGCATCGTTGCGACCAGCAGGTGCACCTTGGACGGGAAGTAGCGGTAGAGCGTGCCGAGCGCGACGTTGGACATCTCGGCGACCTCGCGCATCTGCACGGCGTCGAAGCCGCCGCGGCTGGCCAGCTCGGCGCTGGCGCGCAGGATCCGGCGCCTGCGGGCCTCCTGACGTTCCGTCAGGGGTGAGGAGGACGGCTTGGGTTCCGTGGTCATATGTCCCATTCCGTGGCATCCGTGCGGGTTCTTCGCTGGCGTCAGCGCACAGCATGGCAGGGGCCGCTCCGTGGTGCGAATCACCTGCTCCGCCCCTTCCGGGGTGGCTACTTGCCGGTAGATTCGAAGCTCCTCGAACGGACAAGAGCGGGCCGGTCTGAAACTTGTTCTAGATTAGCGCGAGCGGTTACGCTCCGGCAGAGCTGTAGTGAGAAGGGGGCCGAGAGTGACCGCTGAGGCCATACGGGCAACCGCGTCTCACCTCCCGGACTCCGCGCCGCCCGCCGACCGGCCCCTGCGCATCGCGCTCCTCACGTACAAGGGAAACCCGTTCTGCGGCGGGCAGGGCGTCTACGTACGCCACCTCTCCCGCGAGTTGGCCCGGCTCGGGCACCGCGTCGAGGTCATCGGCGCGCAGCCGTACCCCGTACTGGACGAGGGCGAGGGCGTCGCGCTCACCGAGCTGCCCAGCCTCGACCTCTACCGCCAGCCGGACCCCTTCCGCACGCCGAAGCGCGAGGAGTACCGGGACTGGATCGACGCGCTCGAGGTCGCCACCATGTGGACCGGCGGATTCCCCGAGCCGCTCACCTTCAGCCTGCGCGCCCGCCGCCATCTCGCCGCCCGTGCCGGGCAGTTCGACGTCGTGCACGACAACCAGACCCTCGGCTACGGGCTGCTGGGCCTGGAACGGCTCGGCTTCCCCCTCGTGACCACCATCCACCATCCGATCACCGTCGACCGGCAGTTGGAGCTCGACGCCGCCGACGGCCGGCGGCGCCGGGCGTCCGTACGGCGGTGGTACGGGTTCACCCGCATGCAGAAGCGGGTCGCGCGGCGGCTCCCGTCGGTGCTCACCGTCTCCGGCTCCTCGCGCCGGGAGATCGTCGAGCACCTGGGCGTACGCGAGGAGCGCGTCCACGTCGTGCCGATCGGCGCCGACACCGAGCTGTTCTCGCCCGACCCGGGCATCCCCGAGATCCCGGGGCGGATCGTCACCACCTCCAGCGCGGACGTTCCACTGAAGGGGCTGGTGCATCTGGTCGAGGCGCTGGCCAAGGTCCGCACCGAGCAACCGGACGCGCACCTGGTCGTCGTCGGCAGGCGCGCCGACGACGGGCCGGTCGCGGCCGCGATCGAACGGTACGGGCTCGAGGGCGCGGTGCGGTTCGTGAAGGGGATCAGCGACCCGGAGCTGGTCGACCTCGTGCGGGGCGCGCAGATCGCGTGCGTGCCGTCGCTGTACGAGGGGTTCTCGCTGCCGGCGGCCGAGGCGATGGCGACCGGTACGCCGCTGGCCGCCACCACCGGCGGGGCGATACCCGAGGTCGCGGGGGCGGACGGGGAGACGTGCCTGGCCGTACCGCCCGGGGACTCCGGAGCGCTTGCCGCCGCGCTCGGACGTCTGCTGGGGGACGCGGAGTTGCGCCGCCGCCTCGGCACGGCGGGGCGGGAGCGGGTTCTACGGCGGTTCACCTGGCGGCAGGCGGCGATCGGGACCGTCGAGCGGTACCGCTCAGCCGCGGCGTCCGACGCGGGGTCGCCGGGACGCGGGCGAGGATAGTGCGGCCACCACTTGCGGCCGGTTCGGCACCGCCGGGCCGCGCCGCCCCGATGG
>NZ_LIQY01000226.1 GCF_001418495.1 Streptomyces pathocidini
CCGCCGACGGCCGCCCGGTCCTGCGGATCGAGCGGCATCTGGCCCACCCGCGGGAGAAGGTCTGGCGCGCGGTCACCGAGCCGGAACACCTCAGCCAGTGGTACCCGCTCCCGGTCGTGGAGGTGGAGCTGCGCGTCGGCGGGAAGATCCGATTCGACGACGGCGCGGGCTTCACCATGGACGCGCTCGTCACCGAGCTCGACCCGCCCCGCCTCTTCGCGTTCAGCGAGCGCGCCCCGGACGAGATGGGCCGCGAGAGCGAGGACCTGGTCCGCATCGAGCTGCGCCCGGAGGGCACGGGCACCGTCCTCACCTTCACGCACGTCTTCGACGACCGCTACGGCGCGGCCAGTTACGCCAGCGGCTGGAACGTCTGCCTCGACGCGCTGGAGGCGGTGGTCGACGAGCGGCCGATTCAGCCCGACTCCCCGGGCCCCGCGGCCCACGACGCGTTCGTCGAGCAGTTCGGCCTGGACGAGGGCACGGTCTCCGACACCGCGGACGGCTGGATGATCCGCTTCGAGCGGCAGCTGACCCGGCCCGCGGCCGAGGTCTGGCCCCTGCTGACCGAGGGCCGGTCCGTCGAGCCCGGGGCGCCGACCCCGCCCCGGTTCACCACGGAGAAGGTCCCGGCGGGCGCGGTCACGTCCGTGAAGGAGGCCGAACTCCTGGAGTACGCGTGGCAGTCCGGTCCCACCGGCGCCGGCCGCGTCCGCTGGGAGCTCTCCGCGGGCACCGGCCACGGCGCCCGCCTGGTCCTCACCCAGACGGGCCCGAACGACCTGGCCCCCGAGCGCACCACCGCCCTGCGCGCCTGGCGAAAGCACATCGCCCGCCTGGCCGAGGAGTTGCGCGCGCTGCCGCGCAGCTGACCCGGGCGGCCCCGGCCCGCTCGCGCGACGGCCCCGGCCGACCCACTCGCGCCCGGACCGGATGGCGCTGCGCTGGTGGGGCACGCGCTGAAGGTGCCGCGCGGTGGCGCGAACCCGACAGGAGGCCGCGGCCATCCGGCTCTCCCCCTTCCGGCCGCGGGACACGAGCCGGGCGACGATGAGGCGGCGCGCCGAGGAGTAGCGGCGGGCCGACCGGAACGAGTACCTGGCGACCTCCTTCCTGGCCGACCTGGACGGCACCACGGCTTCCTGCGCAGGCTCAACCGGAACCAGGTCCTGCGCCGCTGGGGCGGCAGACCTTCCACCGCGGTGGCGATCAACCCCGGCCGCGGAACCCGGCGGCGCCGAACCGCCGCCGCCCTCCGGGGGACACCGGGACCCACCGGACCCGCGCCCGTCCGCGGCGCGTCAGGCGCCCCAGGCCTCGCGCAACCGCCGTATTCCCTCGGCGAGTTCGGCCGTACTGGCCACGCCCGCGAAGCTCAGCCGCACGTGCGGCGCCGGGGGTTCGGCGGCGAAGTACGGGTGGCCGGGCGCCACCGCGACCCCGGCACGCAGGGCGGCGGCGGTGGCGGTGTCCTCGTCGAGGCCGTCCGGGAGGCGCAGCCAGAGGTTGCAGCCCCCGGCGGCCACATGGCCGAGGAGCGGGGCGGGCAGGTCGCGCTGCACGGCGGCCGTCATCGCCTCGCGGCGGGCGCGGAGTTCGGCCGCGACCGCCCGGAGGTGGCGCGGCCAGGCGGGAGCCCCGACGAGTTCGAGGGCGGCCTCCTGTATCGGGCGGGGCACGAAGAAGCTGTCCACCACCTGGATCGCCCGGAGCCTGCTGAGGACGGGTCCGCGCGCGGCCAGCGCGCCCACGCGCAGACTCGGCGAGGTGATCTTCGTCAGGGAGCGTACGTGGACGACGACCCCGTCCGGGTCCTCCGCGGCGAGCGGGGGCGGCAGGGCCCCGGCGTCCTCGTGGCCGAGCCAGCGGGCGAAGTCGTCCTCAACGACGAACGCCCCGGCCTCGCGCGCCGCGCGCAGCACCTCGGCGCGGCGCGGGCCCGCGAGCACGGCGCCGGTCGGGTTCTGGAACAGCGGCTGGCAGACGAACGCCCGGGCACCGGTGGCGCGGAAGGCGGCGGCGAGCAGCTCGGGCCGTACGCCCTCGGTGTCCACCGGGACCGGCACGGGCCGCAGCCCGGACGCGCGCGCGACCGCGAGCATCCCGGGGTAGGTGGGCGACTCCACGAGCACGGTCGCGCCGGGCGGGGCGAGCGCGCGCAGGGCGGTGGTGAGGGCGCTCTGGCCGCCCGCGGTGATCAGCACGTCCGAGGGGCCGACGAGCCCGCCCCGGCCGCCGATCTCCCGCGCGAACCACTCGCGCAGCTCGGCCAGGCCCTCGATCGGCGGGCGTCCCCAGGCCCCGGGGCGCCGCCCGGCCCGGGCCAGGGCCGCGGCCAGCGCCCGCTCGGGCCGCAGCGAGGGCGGAAGGTAGCCGCCGTTGAACTCGATGACGCCGGGCGGCGGCGCGGCCAGCGTGGCCAGCACCCCGGAGGCGTCGACGGTCCGGGGGACGGCCTCGGCGCTGAGCTCCGCGCTGAGCGACACCTCCTGCCAGGAGGTGTCGCCCGGCTCCACCGCTCCCCTGGGCGGCCTGGCCCGGTAGGCGCCCGCGCCGGGCCGGGTCACGACCAGGCCCTCCCCGGCCAGCACCGCCAGCGCCCGCGAGACCGTCACCGGGCTGACCCGGTAGCGCTCCACGAGATCCCGGCTGGACGGCAGCTTCTCGCCTTCCGAGTAGCGGTTGACCTCGTCCCGCAGGCGTTCCGCCAGTTCCGCCACACTGCTACGCTCTTGCATGAGAGCCAAAGATAGCGCTACTGATGCCACGGGGATAGCGGTCGGCAGCGGAACCCGGGGCACCCTGCTCGCCGCGCTCGGCGTCGCCGCCTTCTCGCTGACCTTTCCGGGCACGGCCTGGGCCCTGGAGGGCCTGGGGCCGTGGAGCCTCACCACCCTCCGTATCGTGTTCGCCGCGCTCGTCGCGGGCGCCTGCCTGCTCGCGCTGCGCGTCCCGCTGCCCGAGCGCCGCCACTGGCCCGGGCTGCTGGTCGTGGCCGGCGGCGTCGTGATCGGGTTCCCGCTGCTGACCGCGCTCGCCCTGCGCACCTCCTCCACCTCGCACGCCGCCGTGGTCGTCGGCCTGCTGCCGCTCGCCACCGCCGCGTTCTCGGCCGTACGCATGGGCATCCGGCCGTCGCGTACGTTCTGGGCGGCGGCGGTCGCCGGTGCCGTGGTCGTCGTGACCTTCGCGCTCGCGCAGAGCGGCGGCGCCCCGACGGTCGGCGACCTGTACCTCTTCGCCGCGCTGCTGGTCTGCGCCGCGGGCTACACCGAGGGCGGGCGGCTGGCCCGCGACCTCCCCGGCTGGCAGGTCATCGGCTGGGCGCTCGTCGTCTGCCTGCCGCCGGCCGTCCCCGGCGCCGCGCTCGCGCTGGCCGCCGAGCCCGCGCGGTTCACCGCGCACACGGTCGCCGGACTGGTGTGGGTGGCGGTGGGCTCGCAGTTCCTCGGGATGGTCGTGTGGTACCGCGGCATGGCCGCGATCGGCGTCGCCCGGGCGAGCCAACTCCAGCTCGCCCAGCCCCTGTTGACGCTGTTCTGGTCGGTCGCGCTGCTCGGCGAGCACCTCGCCCCGGCCGCCCCGCTCACCGCCGTGGCCGTCCTCGTGTGCATCGCGGTGACCCAGCGGGCGC
Source organism: Streptomyces pathocidini (assembly GCF_001418495.1). Taxonomy (GTDB): domain Bacteria; phylum Actinomycetota; class Actinomycetes; order Streptomycetales; family Streptomycetaceae; genus Streptomyces; species Streptomyces pathocidini. The sequence continues at coordinate 3,635 of NZ_LIQY01000226.1, forward strand.
CCTCGCGGACCGCCGCCCGCGAAGGCGCGCGGCGGGACTCCCGCAATAGACTTACCACCACGGAGCGCCGCACTCTGGGCAGTGGCGCAGCACCCCCGAACGGGAGGTCCCCGCAGATGGAAGCGAAGAAGGGCGACACCCTCCTCGTACACGGCAGGACAGTCGGGCACCACGACCGCAAGGCCAAGATCATCGAAGTGCTCGGCGACCACGGAGAGCCGCCGTACAAGGTGCGTTTCGAGGACGACGGCAAGGAATGCCTGATGTCCCCGGGCCCCGACTCCGTGATCAGGCACCCCGGAGACCCGACTCCCGGCACCTGAGCCGTCGCGGGGCGCTCGCGGCTCCGGGCGAGCGCCCGCGCCGGCTCAAGGGCGCCCGGGCACAGGTTCAGCGCGGCGGGCGCACCGGCGTCGGATAGTGGTCGGCGACCACTCGGGCCATGGCCCCGAAGCGGTCGTCGGCCACTTCCTTGGCCGAAAAGTAGACATTGCCGCGCACCTGCGGCCAGTCCGCGTCCAGGTCCAGGTGCCGGGACAGCTCGGCCGGGTCCCGCCAGGGCGCGGGCTGCGCCGGGTCGCCGGCCTTGTAGAGCGCCTCGCCGATGTAGAGATCGACGTTCGTGCCCTCGACGGCCTTCGCCCACCACGGCACGAGGACGGCGTAGTCGGCGGCGGTCTGGCCGATGTGCCAGTACAGCTGGGGCACGATGTAGTCGATCCACCCCTTGCGCACCCAGCCGCGCGTGTCCGCGTACAGGTCGTCGTAGGTCTGCGCCCCCGCCCGGGTGTCGGAGCCCGCGGGGTCGGTGGCGCGGTTGCGCCAGACGCCGAACGGGCTGACGCCGAACCGCGTGTGCGGCCGGATCTCCTTGATCCGCTCCGCGGTCTCGCGGACCAGGCGGTCGGTGTTGTCCCGGCGCCAGGCCGCGCGGCTGGGGAAGCCCCCGCCGTACCGCTGCCAGGCCGCGTCGTCGCCGAAGGCCTGGCCGGCGACCGGGTACGGGTAGAAGTAGTCGTCCCAGTGCACGGCGTCGATCGGGTAGCGGCGCAGCGCGTCGAGCATCGCGTCCTGGACGAAGCGGCGGACCTCGGGCAGCCCGGGGTTGTAGTAGAGCTTGCCGCCGTAGGGCACCACCCAGTTGCGGTGCACGCGCGCGGGGTGGGTGGCCACCAGCCGCGCGGGGTCGGTGTGGTTGGCGACGCGGTACGGGTTGAACCAGGCGTGGAGTTCGAGCCCGCGCCGGTGGGCCTCGCGCACGGCGAAGCCGAGGGGGTCCCAGCCGGGGTCCTTGCCCTGCACGCCGGTCAGATACTGGGACCACGGCTCGTACGGCGAGGGCCACAGCGCGTCGGCGCTCGGCCGCACCTGGAAGATCACCGCGTTGAGCCGGCGCCGCACCGCCGTGTCGAGGAGCCCGATCAGCTCGGCCTGCTGGCGGTTGACGGGCAGGCCCGGCTTGGAGGGCCAGTCGCGGTTGACGACGGTGGCCAGCCACATGCCGCGGAACTGCCGCTGCGGGCGGCGGATGACGCCCAGGTCCCGCCCGGCAGGGGCCGGCACTTCGCCCGGGCCGACACTGCCCGCGCCCGCGGCCTCGCGGCCCAGCGGGGCGTCCGCTGTCGCCTCGCCCGCGGACAGCAGGGCGGAGACCGCCCCCACCGCCCCGGCGGCGAACCCTCTTCGTGTGATGCGCGCCATTCCGGCTCCCTGAGTGGACTGAATACGCTCATGACCTGAAGTGTCCGGCCGTTTCCGCGCACGTCCCCGGCCGTATGGCCACAGCATGCCCGCCCCGGCGGCCCCGGCACAGCACCACGCGGAGTAACGTCGGGGGACGAGTCAGAAGAAGATCAGCGAAAGGCACGATGTGACCGACATCGAACGCGTCGGAGTGGTGGGCTGCGGCCAGATGGGGGCGGGCATCGCGGAGGTGTGCGCCCGCGCCGGCCTGGAGGTCATGGTCGCGGAGACCACCGGCGAGGCGCTGGAGATCGGCCGGACCCGCCTGACCAACTCCCTCGGCAAGGCGGCCGAGCGCGGCAAGATCACCGAGGAGGAGCGCGACGCGGCGCTGGACCGGCTGAGCTTCACCACGGACCTGGGCGAGTTCGCCGACCGGGACCTTGTCATCGAGGCCGTCGTGGAGAACGAGCAGGTCAAGACGGAGATCTTCCAGATCCTGGATCAGGTCGTCACCCGCCCCGACGCCATACTCGCCTCCAACACCTCCTCCATCCCGCTGGTCAAGCTGGCCGTCGCCACTTCGCGGCCCGACCAGGTCATCGGCATCCACTTCTTCAACCCGGCTCCCGTCCAGCGGCTGGTCGAGCTGATCCCGGCGCTGACCACGGGCGACGAGACGGTCGTACGCGCCGAGAAGCTCGTCGCCGACGTCCTCGGCAAGCACGCGATCCGCGCCCAGGACCGCTCGGGCTTCATCGTCAACGCGCTGCTCATCCCGTATCTGCTGTCCTCGATCCGGATGTTCGAGTCCGGCATCGCGAGCCGCGAGGACATCGACAACGGCATGGAGCTCGGCTGCGCCCACCCGATGGGCCCGCTGAAGCTCACCGACCTCATCGGCCTCGACACGGTGGCGTCGGTGGCCGACTCGATGTACGAGGAGTACAAGGAGCCGTTGTACGCCGCTCCCCCGCTCCTGCAGCGCATGGTCGACGCGGGCCGCCTGGGCCGCAAGTCGGGCTCGGGGTTCTACACGTACGAGTAGCCGCGGTAGCCGCGTGCGCGGGGTTACCCGAAGAGGCCTTCCAGGAAGGGGTTCTGGAAGGTGGACAGCGGGTCCGAGTCCCGCATGAGGCGGCGGAACGCGGACCATCGGGGGTAGCTCGCCGCCAGGGCGGCCGGTGGCAGGGTGAAGACCTTGCCCCAGTGGGGGCGGACGTCCCAGGGGGCGAGAGCTTCCTCGATCCGGCGGACCACCGGGCGTACGGCGTCGGCGTCCGGGATCCAGGTGAAGTGGAAGGCGATGTTCGGGCGCTGGTAGTGGGGGCTGAGCCAGTACGGGTCGGCGGCGATGGAGCGGAGCTCCGAGATCTGGAGGACCGGCGCGATACGGGCGCGCAGTCCGTCGAGCGCGAGGAGCGCGTTCCTGGCCTCGTGGCGCGGGACGAAGAACTCCGACTGGAGCTCTTCCCCGGCGCTGGGCGTGAACTCGGCGCGGAAGTGCGGAAGCCGCTCGTGCCAGGGGCCCGGGACGCCCAACTGCTGGGTGCAGTTCTCCGGCGGCATGGCCGGAATCGGGTGGCGTGGGCCCTCGGCCGGGCGCGCGCCGGTCCACGCCAGGTCGGCCGCCGGGTCGCCGACGCGGTGTTTCACCCACAGCGCGACCGAATCGCCGCCGCGGCTCCGCCAGTCGGTGAACACGCTCACGCTGTACGCGGCGGCGAAGACCTCGTCGAGACGGTCGGTGAGCACGGGCCAGGGCAGACCCTCGTAGACGCGCTGCTCGACGTCGAACGCGGGCACCACGTCCAGTTCGAGATGCGTGACGACGCCCAGGGCGCCGAGCGCGACGACCGCGCCGTCGAACGCCGCGTCGCCGCGCGAGACGGTGGTGAGCGAGCCGTCCGCCGCCACGACCTCCATCGACCGGACCGCGCCGGCCAGTGAGCCGTTGCCGTCGCCCGAGCCGTGCGTGGCCGTCGCGCACGCGCCCGCGAGGGAGATGTGCGGCAGCGAGGGCAGGTTGTGCAGGGCGAGGCCGCTGCGGTGGAGCTGCACCGCCAGATCGGCCAGGGTGATGCCGGCCGCGACGCGTACGGTCCCGGGCCCGGTCACCTCGAAGGTCTCGGGGAGGTGCCGGAGCGAGATCAGGGTGTCCGGGGTGTCCGCGATATCGCTGAAGGAATGGCCGGTGCCCAGGACGCGGACTCTCCCCGCGCCCGCCACCGCGGCTCTCAACTCGCTGATGGATTCCGGGATTCCGAGGCGCTCTGCGGAAAAGGCGACGTTGCCTGCCCAGTTCGTCAGCGGCGTGGTGGCCATCCTGCTCCTTTCGACGGACCTGTCCCGTACCCGAAGCAGCAGATCAGGAACCGCGCCCCGGGCACAAGGCGGTCGGAGCGGGAATCGGCGCGGTTCGGGCCCGGCGAGGTCGGCGGCCGGGCCCGAACACGTACACGTACGCCGGTGCCTACGCCTCGAAGACGACCTGGCTGCCCTCGCGGCGGGCCTGGCCCGCGGAGTAGGTCACGGCATGGACCGGCTCCCCCTCGGCGTCGAGGAGCGTGATGCTGCCGCCCCGGTTGCCGAGCTGGAACCCGTCGGCTCCAGTGACCGTGACAGTCGCGCCCGGCTCAAGGCGCTGGGCGGGCACAGCTACGCGGTGCTCGTTGCGGTCGGCGAGATGCCAACCGTCGAGGTCGACCACGGTGGTGGAGTCGTTGACGAGCGTGACGGTCTCCGTCTCGGGCGCCGGGCCCTCGGGGTTGACCATCGCGGAGCGGATGCGGACGGCGGGGACGGAGCCGCCGCCGCCCGGCTCGCCAGGCTGACCCGGGTCCGCGGGGTCGCCGGGCTCGGCGGGGTCGCTCGGCTCGGCCGGGTCGCTCGGCTGGTCGCCGGACTCCTCGGCGTGGCCGGTGGAGTCGTCGGTGTTCCAGGACTGCGACTGGAACGCGAGGAAGACGGCGATCCACTGGTCGTCGCCGGGCAGGTGGATCAGCAGGCCGCCGTCCTGCCAGATACCGTCCTGGCCTTCGAAGCGCTTGCTGTTGCCCTGGTTCATGTGGATGTCGTGGACGCCGTTGCCGGGCTCGAAGCCGAAGATCTTGTCCGGCGTGCCCTCTTCGGGGCCCCAGCGCTCGCCGAAGAGGTAGACCGCGGCGGAGTCGTCCTCGATGGCGCGCTGGACGTGCTCCTCAAGCACGTCGGCCAGGTCGTTGTCCGCGCCGGGCCGGTCCGCCGGGAGCTTCTTCAAGTCCTTGCGGTCGAGCAGTTCACCGCGTACGTAGTCGAGGCCCGCCCCGCCCTCGCGCGCGGGCAGGTCCGTCCAGCCGCTGCCGGCCGCGGGCAGCTTCCCGGTCACCGGGTGGCTGAAGTCCTCGTCGACGAGGTACAGCAGCTCCGAAGGGGACTCCTGCGACTGGACGTTGACGGCGGCCCGGTAGTGGGTGCCGTCGTTGTCGACGAGGTGTATCTGGAAATGGGGGGTGTCGTCTGCGCCCTCGCGACGTCGGTCGACGGCACGGGCGGCGAGCACGCCGTAACTCTTCAGCGGCATGTGGTCTTTTTCCTCCAGCGTTGTGGGCGGGCGTTGCCCGTCTGGAGTACATCGGTGGGCGCGCCGCGGCCCCAAGTTGACACGCTGTCAATTCGGTGAACACCGCGTGCACATATCTTGCGGACGATCTGGTGAACGGCGGCGCTGAGGGCAGCGGCGCTGGGGGCGGCGG
>NZ_LIQY01000227.1 GCF_001418495.1 Streptomyces pathocidini
CTGGGGGGCCGGGGCCGCGGGAGCGCCCGCGCCCCCGCTCCGGCCGGGGCCGCGGAACCAGCCCGACTCCAGGTCGTCGAAGAGCGGCGTACGGCCGTTGTCGCCCGCCGAGGGCTGCGCGGGCCGGTCCAGCTCGGAGGGCGGCAGCGCGTACTGGCCGGTCTCGTACTGCTGCTGGGGCCGCTGCGGCTGCTGGGGCTGAGAGTGCTGCTGCTGGGGCTGCTGCGGGGCGCCCTGCTGGTTCCCCGCCGGGTTGCCCGGGCGCCCGTAACCGCCGCCGGGCGGCGGGGAGGTGAAGTCCTGGCGGGTGAACTGCGTGGTCGACTCGACGTCCTCGTGGCCGCGCGGGGCATCGCCGTTGTCCCGCGGCGCGGCGCCCGGCCAGTCGTCGGCACCGCCCGCCGAGCGGCGGGCGCCCCAGCTGGTGCCGGGCTGCGGGCTCGGCGCCTGGTTGCCGGGGCGCCCGGCACCGGGGCCGCCGGGCAGCTCGCCCGCGTTGCCACGCGGCGGCAGCGCCGCGAGGTCCGGGCCGCCCCCGGCGCCGGGCCGGCCCTGGCGGCCGTCGAAGTTCTCGGGCCCGCGGCCACCCGTACGGGACGGGTCCTGCGGGGCGTCCATGGTGCCGGGCCGCCCGCGCGAGGGGTCACCGAAGGCGGCCGGAGGGTTCCAACCGCCGTCGGAAGCGGGGGAGTCGGGGCCACCGGGACGGCCCTGGCCCTGGCTGTCGCCGGGGCGCCCGGCCGGGCCGCCCGCGCCGCCGAAGGCCTCGGAGCCGTAACCACCCTGCGGGCCGGGGGCATGGGGACGCCCACGACCCGGGGCGGGGTTCTCCTCCCCGCGGCCCTGGCCACCGGCCGGAGCCCCGCCGCTGAACGCGTTCGCGGCACCGGCCCCGGCACCAGCACCGGCACGCGGCGGCAGCCCGTTGCCCGTACGGCCCTGCTGGCCGCCGGGTTCACCCGGACCACCGGCCCCGCCCGGCTCACGCCCCGGCAGAGCCGGGCGCGAACCGCCGCCCTGGACCTGCCCGCGCGGCGTCATGCCCGCGAGGCGGTTGGCGGTCTGGCCGGCGTTGCCGCCGCCCGCGGCCGAACCACCGCCGGGCACACCCGGCTTGGCGGCCGCCTTGCCGCCCTGCGCCACGTCCACGGGCAGCATGACCAGCGCGGTCGTGCCGCCGGAGTCCGAGGGCCGCAGCTGGATGCGGATGCCGTGCCGCAGGGACAGCCGGCCGACCACGAACAGGCCCATGCGGCGGGAGACGGAGACGTCCACGGTCGGCGGCGAGGCCAGCCGCTCGTTGATCGCCGCCAGGTCCTCGGGGGAGAGGCCGATGCCGGTGTCGTGGATCTCGACCAGCACGCGCCCGTCGGGCAGCGCGTGACCGGTCACCTTGACCTTGGTCTGCGGGGAGGAGAAGGAGGTCGCGTTCTCCAGGAGCTCGGCGAGCAGGTGCACCAGGTCGTTGACGACCCGGCCCGCGACCTCGGTCGCCGGTACGGCACTCAGCTCGATCCGCTCGTACTGCTCCACCTCGGAGGCCGCGGCGCGCAACACGTCGACCAGCGGGACCGGCCGGGTCCACCGGCGGCCGGGCTCCTCGCCCGCGAGGACGAGCAGGTTCTCGCCGTTCCGGCGCATACGGGTCGCGAGGTGGTCCAGCTTGAACAGCGAGGACAGCTGGTCCGGGTCGGCCTCGCGGCTCTCCAGCTCGGAGATCAGCGACAGCTGGCGCTGGATGAGGCCCTGGCTGCGGCGCGAGAGGTTGGTGAACATCGCGTTGACGTTGCCCCGCAGCAGCGCCTGCTCGGCGGCGAGGCGGACCGCCTCGCGGTGCACGTCGTCGAACGCCGCGGCCACCTGGCCGATCTCGTCCCGGCTGTGCACACCCACCGACTCCACGGAAGTGTCCACGTCCTGCGGGTCGGACTCGGAGAGCTGCTTGACCAGTTCGGGCAGCCGCTTCTGCGAGACCTCCTGCGCGGTGTCCTGCAGCCGGCGCAGTGAGCGCACCATGGAGCGGGCCACGACGAACGCGCCGATGAGCGAGACGCCGAGCACGAGCAGGATGACGGCACCGTTGATCAGGGCGTCCTGCTGGGCCTCGGAGCGCAGTTCGCGCGCCTTCTCCTCCATCTCGGAGAGCAGCGTCTGCTCGATGCGCGACATCTCCTCGATCTTGGTGGTGTCCTGGTCGTACCAGTCCTTGTACGAGCGCTGCTCGCCGTTGGCGATCTGGCCGTCGGTCTTCAGGACCCGGGTCGCGTAGGTGTCCGCGAGGATGATGTTGGCGTTGCCGCCGTCCTCCAGCGGCTGCATCAGCTCCTGGGAGCTCTGCTTGCCCGCGTAGACCTGGATGAACTGGGCGAGCGAGGACTCCTCGCTCTGCTGTGCCGACTGGCCGTAGAGCCGGTCGTTGGCCGACAGCTTGGGCTTCGGCTCGTGCGCGAGACCGGCGCTGATGACGGCGCGCTGGATGGACGCGTACTCCTTGGCGGAGGAGAAGGCGGCCAGTGCCCGGGTGGAGCGGATCATCTCGCTGTTGCTGGTGGCCTGGGCCATGTCCTGGGACAGCGAGAGCAGCGAGTTGATGAGCTCGTTGTAGCTGGAGACGGTCTGGGAGACGTAGTCCGGGTCGCTGTACGCGGTGTTCCGGATCGTCTTGATCTTCTCGAGCTGCTTGAGGATGTTGACCAGGGACGAGTTGACGCCCACCAGCTCGTCGGAGTTGGAGGCGTCGATGTCCTGGGTGGCCTCCTGGAAGGCCTGCTTGGCGCGGTTGGTCTTGATGCGCGAGTAGACGACGTCGTCGTTCTTGTCGTCGCCCATCGCCAGCGGACCGGCCGAGTGGTCGCGCTCCTCCTGGAGCGCAGACGCCAACTCGGTGGCCTGCTTGGTCATCTCGGTCAGCAGCTTCATGTTGTCGAGCTGCTTGAGGTTGTCCATCGAGTTGTCGATGCGCAGCGCGCCCAGCGTGGTCGCCGCGACCACGGGGAGGGTCAGCAGGGCGACAAGTCGGGTGCTGATGTGCCAGTTGCGCAGAGCGAGGCGCGAACCGGCGCCCTGCGCCGGCTTCCCCTGCGGGCGGTCCACAGACTCACCGCCACCGCCCGGCGGGTTCGTCCGCGCGGGGCTCGCGGAGCCCTTGCTCTCCGGCGTGGGGCCGGTGCCCTGGGGGCGCTGGGGCGAGGAGCCGCGGTCGGTCTCACCGCGCGGCTCCGGATCCGCCGCAGCGCTGCCATCCCTCTTGAAACGTCCCTGCACTAGCGTCGCAACCTCTGGACCAGGCGTCCCCCCGCGTCAGCGGGCGGACGGTGTCGAGTGATTCTGGGGAACCTGTGGCCCCGGCGGTCCGTGGAATTCCAGCACAGTGCCGGATCTCCAAACAAGGGCGACGGGTCAGACCGTGACGCGGGTGACACTGAGTAGAGACCGCATGACGACATGTAGAAACTGAAGTCGGCGATAACGGACTTTCCCCAGTGAATCGTGCGGCGCGTATGGCTGTCCAGGTGGCGCCGATCGCGAGTGGAACGTTCGCTTCGGTACGTCAATGTCCGATTCCGCAAGCGGGAATTCTTGACCGCTCTGCCCCTTTTTATTCACTGGTTCGTGAGCAAAATCACATGGAGTTCGCGGCTTCTGCCTTCGAACCACCGGGAATGGCGCGTCTAGCCTGACGGTTTACACCCAGCGAACTTCTGACAAGCGACGAACACGAGGCAGACACCAGTGAAGACGACCATGCTCTTCCGCAACATAGCCAACCCCCGCCGCACCACGCTCGCGCACCTCGAGGATGCCGAGGCGCTGCGCACCGCGGACGCTCAGGCTCTGGAGCACACGGTCGATCTGCCGGCGCAGACCGCCAACCCCCGCCGCACGGTCCTGATGGACGCCCCCCAGGCCTGACCCGGGACACCGCTCTTCGCAAGCCCCTCGCCGGCCCCCGGCGGGGGGCTTCGCGCTGCCCGGGGCGGCCAGGGGGCCCGCGATAGCCTGGAGTGTCAGTCTCCAGCGAAGATCAGTCTCGAAGACCAGTGAGGGGCAGCGGCTTCCCGTGCGCATCGCCAGGTTCTCCATCGACGGCAACGTCGCCTTCGGCGTCGTGGAGGGCACCGCTCTCCCTTCGGGGGAAACCCCCGGACCCCCGGGCTCCACCGGAGGCGGCCTTGTCCTCGACATCATCAAGGGCCACCCCTTCGCCGAGTTCGAGCGCTCGGGGCAGAAGATCCCGCTCGACAAGGTACGGCTGCTGCCGCCCGTGCTCCCCAACAAGGTCGTCGCGATCGGCCGCAACTACGCGGAGCACGCCGCGGAACTGGGCAACTCCGTCCCGGACATCCCGGTCACCTTCTTCAAGCCGTCGACCTCCGTGGTCGGCCCCGGCGACCCCATCGCGTACCCCGCGTTCTCCGACGAGGTGCACCACGAGGCCGAGCTGGCCGTGGTCATCGGCCGGATGTGCCGCGAGGTGCCCCGCGAGCGGGTCGGCGAGGTCATCCTCGGCTACACCTGCGCCAACGACGTCACCGCTCGCGACGTCCAGCAGCGCGAGAACCAGTGGGCCAGGGCCAAGGGCTTCGACACCTCGTGCCCGCTGGGCCCGTGGGTGGAGACCGAACTCGACCCGGGCGACCTCGGGATCATGTGCACGGTCAACGGCGAGCAGCGGCAGCTGGGCCGCACCAGCGACATGGTGCGCCCCATCGAGGACCTGATCGTGCACATCACCGAGGCGATGACGCTGCTCCCCGGCGACGTCGTCCTCACGGGCACCCCGGCAGGGGTCGGCCCCCTCAACGTCGGCGACGAGGTCGCCGTCACCATCGAAGGCATCGGCACTCTCACCAACAAGGTGATCAAGCGTGGCTAGCGCATCCGCAGCATCTCCCGTACGCGTACGGTTCTGTCCCTCGCCGACCGGCAACCCCCACGTGGGCCTGGTCCGCACCGCCCTCTTCAACTGGGCCTACGCCCGCCACAACGGCGGCACCCTGGTCTTCCGCATCGAGGACACCGACGCGGCCCGCGACTCCGAGGAGTCCTACGAGCAGCTGCTGGACTCGCTGCGCTGGCTGGGCCTCGACTGGGACGAGGGCCCCGAGGCCGGCGGCCCGCACGCCCCGTACCGCCAGTCCCAGCGCATGGAGATCTACGCGGACGTGGCCCGCCGCCTGAAGGAGCGGGGCTTCGCGTACGAGTGCTATTGCACCACCCAGGAGCTGGACGAGCGCCGCGAGGCCGCCCGCGCGGCCGGCAAGCCGTCCGGCTACGACGGCGCGTGCCGCGAGCTGACGCCCGAGCGGGTCGAGGCCTACCGCCGCGAGGTCCGCGAGCCCATCGTCCGCTTCCGCATGCCGGACGAGCCGATCACCTTCACCGACCTGGTGCGCGGCGAGCTGACCTTCACCCCGGAGAACGTGCCGGACTTCGGCATCGTGCGCGCCAACGGCGCCCCGCTCTACACGCTCGTCAACCCGGTCGACGACGCGCTGATGGAGATCACGCACGTCCTCCGCGGCGAGGACCTGCTCTCCTCCACCCCGCGCCAGATCGCGCTGTACGCGGCGCTGGCCGAGATCGGCGTGGGCAACGGCACCACCCCGCGCTTCGCGCACCTGCCCTACGTGATGGGCGAGGGCAACAAGAAGCTGTCCAAGCGCGACCCGCAGTCCTCGCTCAACCTCTACCGCGAGCGGGGCTTCCTCCCCGAGGGGCTGCTCAACTACCTCTCGCTGCTCGGCTGGTCGCTCGCCGCCGACCGGGACGTCTTCACGATGGACGAGATGGTCGCGGCCTTCGACCTGGAGGCGGTCAACGCCAACCCGGCCCGCTTCGACCTGAAGAAGGCCGAGGCGATCAACGCCGACCACCTGCGCCGGTTGGACGTGAAGGACTTCGTCGCGGCCTGCGAGCCGTGGCTGAAGGCCCCGTACGCCCCGTGGGCCCCGGAGGCCTTCGACGCCGAGGCCTTCGAGGAGCTGGCCCCGCTGGCCCAGACCCGCCTCACTGTCCTCTCCGACATCACGGCCAACGTGGACTTCCTCTTCCTGGACGAGCCCGTCGAGGAAGAGGCGTCCTGGCAGAAGGCCATGAAGCCGGGCGCGGACGCCCTCCTGAGGACCGCGCGCGAGAAGCTCGCCGTGGTGGACTGGAGCGCCGAGCCGCTGAAGGAGGCCGTCCTGGCCGCCGGCGAGGAGCACGGCCTCAAGCTCGGCAAGGCTCAGGCGCCGGTCCGCGTCGCGGTCACCGGCCGCACGGTCGGCCTGCCGCTCTTCGAGTCCCTCGAAGTCCTCGGCCGCGACCGCACCCTGGCCCGCATCGACGCCGCCCTGGCGAAGTTGGGCGGCTAGCGCCCCGTCCACCCGGCGCGGAAGCCGCTCCGCGCCGGGGCGGACACCCCCGTAGGTGGCCTGGCGGAACCCGTTTTGGAGCCCCGTCCACCTTCAGGTAATGTTCTTCCTGCGCCGCCCGGGCGGGCCGAAAAGTCCGGAACGGGAAGCGCACATCAAGCAAAACCCTTACAGGGGTTGCGTTTTGGTGGGGTATGGTGTAATTGGCAGCACGAGTGATTCTGGTTCACTTAGTCTAGGTTCGAGTCCTGGTACCCCAGCGCATTCAACAGTGCCAAGCCCCCGTTGTGTAGCGGCCTAGCACGCCGCCCTCTCAAGGCGGTAGCGCCGGTTCGAATCCGGTCGGGGGTACAGATCCTTCCTTCCGTCACCATCCGGGTCGCACCCGGAGGCGACGACGAGTAAAGGATCGCCAGGGCCCCCGTTGTGTAGCGGCCTAGCACGCCGCCCTCTCAAGGCGGTAGCGCCGGTTCGAATCCGGTCGGGGGTACAGGCAGGAAGCCCCTCCTTCGCGGAGGGGCTTTTCGCATGTCCGGACAGCGAAAGACCCCTCCGCGAAGGAGGGGCCTTTCCCGTGTGGTCTGGGCCTCAGGTGGTGCGCCGCAGCGCCTCGCTCAGTCGCGCCGCGGCGTCCACCACCGCCTGCGCGTGCATCCGGCCCGGGTGGCGGGTCAGCCGTTCGATCGGTCCGGAGACCGAGACGGCGGCCACGACGCGGTTGGAGGGGCCGCGCACCGGCGCCGAGACGGAGGCCACCCCCGGCTCCCGTTCGCCGATCGACTGGGCCCAGCCCCGGCGCCGTACGCCCGAGAGCGCGGTCGCCGTGAAACGGGCGCCCTGGAGGCCGCGGTGCAGCCGCTCCGGCTCCTCCCAGGCCATCAGGATCTGGGCCGCGGAGCCGGCCTTCATCGGCAGCGTGGAGCCCACCGGCACGGTGTCCCGCAGTCCGGACAGCCGCTCGGCGGCCGCCACGCAGATCCGCATGTCGCCCTGGCGCCGGTAGAGCTGGGCGCTCTCCCCGGTCACGTCCCGCAGGTGGGTCAGGACCGGTCCCGCCGTGGCCAGCAGCCGGTCCTCGCCGGCCGCCGCGGCCAGCTCGGCCAGGCGCGGGCCGAGGATGAACCGGCCCTGCATGTCCCGCGCCACCATCCGGTGGTGCTCCAGGGCCACCGCGAGCCGGTGCGCCGTGGGGCGGGCGAGGCCGGTCGCGGCGACGAGGCCCGCCAGGGTGGCCGGGCCTGATTCGAGTGCGCTGAGCACCAACGCTGCCTTGTCGAGAACGCCGACGCCGCTAGAGTTGTCCATGCAACGATACTCGCGTCTCACTCTGTGAAACGCAAGTTCAATTTTCTCCGGAAACAGTCACTCTGGAATGGCACGGAGAAAACGGTCAGGGAAACGAGCAGGGTCCGCTCAGGCGGGCACCGGAGGGAAAGCGATGGGACGCACACTCGCGGAGAAGGTCTGGGACGCCCATGTCGTCCGGCGCGCCGACGGCGAGCCCGATCTCCTCTTCATCGACCTTCATCTGCTGCACGAGGTCACCAGTCCGCAGGCCTTCGACGGGCTCCGCAAGAGCGGCCGGCAGGTGCGGCGGACGGATCTCACCATCGCCACCGAGGACCACAACACACCCACGCTCGACATCGACAAGCCGATCGCGGACCCGGTGTCGCGTATGCAGTTGGAGACGCTGCGCAAGAACTGCGCGGAGTTCGGGGTGCGGCTGCACCCGCTGGGCGACGTCGAGCAGGGTGTCGTGCACGTGGTGGGCCCGCAACTGGGGCTGACCCAGCCGGGCATGACCGTGGTGTGCGGCGACTCCCACACCTCCACTCACGGCGCCTTCGGCGCGCTGGCCTTCGGCATCGGCACCTCGCAGGTCGAGCACGTGCTGGCCACCCAGACGCTGCCGCTGTCCCCGTTCAGGACCATGGCGATCACGGTCGAGGGCGAACTGCCCGAGAGCGTCACCGCCAAGGACCTGATCCTGGCGATCATCGCCCGCATCGGCACCGGCGGCGGCCAGGGTTACGTGATCGAGTACCGCGGCGAGGCCATCGAGAAGCTCTCGATGGAGGCCCGGATGACCATCTGCAACATGTCGATCGAGGCCGGCGCCCGCGCGGGCATGATCGCCCCCGACGACACCACCTTCGCCTACCTCAAGGACCGCGACCACGCCCCCCGGGGCGAGGACTGGGATGCGGCGGTGGACTACTGGCGCACCCTGCGCACCGACGAGGACGCGGTCTTCGACCACGAGGTCGTCATCGACGCCTCGCGGCTGGCCCCGTTCGTCACCTGGGGCACCAACCCCGGCCAGGGCGCACCGCTGTCGGCGAACGTGCCCGACCCCTCCTCGTACGCGGACGCCTCCGAGCGGCTGGCCGCCGAAAAGGCCCTGGAATACATGGGGTTGACGGCAGGTCAGCCCTTGCGCGAGATCGCCGTGGACACCGTCTTCGTCGGCTCCTGCACCAACGGCCGTATCGAGGACCTGCGCTCGGCCGCGTCCATCCTCCAGGGCCGCCAGGTCGCCGACACCGTACGGATGTTGGTCGTCCCCGGCTCCGTGCGCGTCGCGCTCCAGGCTGTCGATGAGGGCCTGGACAAGGTGTTCACCGCGGCCGGCGCCGAATGGCGCCACGCGGGCTGCTCGATGTGCCTGGGAATGAACCCCGACCAGCTCGCCCCCGGCGAGCGCTCCGCCTCCACCTCAAACCGCAACTTCGAGGGTCGGCAGGGCAAGGGCGGCCGCACCCACCTGGTCTCCCCGCAGGTCGCCGCCGCCACCGCGGTCCTCGGCCACCTCGCCTCGCCCGCCGACCTGACCGACGCCCCGACCCTCGTGGAGGCCTGAGGACCATGGAAGCTTTCACCACCCACACCGGCCGGGCCGTCCCGCTGCGCCGCTCCAACGTCGACACCGACCAGATCATCCCCGCGCACTGGCTGAAGAAGGTCACCCGCGACGGCTTCGAGGACGGCCTCTTCGAGGCCTGGCGCAAGGACGGCGAGTTCGTCCTCAACCGCCCCGAGCGGCAAGGCGCCACCGTTCTGGTCGCGGGCCCCGACTTCGGCACCGGCTCCTCCCGCGAGCACGCTGTCTGGGCCCTCCAGAACTACGGCTTCGAGACCGTGATCTCCTCCCGCTTCGCCGACATCTTCCGCGGCAACTCCCTGAAGAACGGCCTGCTCACCGTCGTCCTCCCGCAGGAGACCGTGGACCGGCTGTGGGAGCTGACCGAGGCCGACCCCACCGCCGAGATCACCGTCGACCTCCAGCGGCGCGAGGTGCGAGCCGAGGGCGTCAGCGCGGAGTTCGAGCTCGACGAGAACGCTCGCTGGCGGCTGCTCAACGGCCTCGACGACATCGGCATCACCCTCAAGAACGAAGCCGACATCGTCGCGTACGAGTCCCGTCGTCCCGCCTTCAAACCCCGCACCGCACCGGTCTGATCAGCGCGGCTACCCCTTGTGCCCCCTGCCGACGGCAGGGGGCACAGCCATGTCCGGGCGACGCGCGTTGGAGCCCCGCTAAGCGACAACTCGCCCCAGGTGGCACAATCGGTGCATGGACCGCGAAAGCCA
Source organism: Streptomyces pathocidini (assembly GCF_001418495.1). Lineage (GTDB taxonomy): Bacteria > Actinomycetota > Actinomycetes > Streptomycetales > Streptomycetaceae > Streptomyces > Streptomyces pathocidini. The sequence continues at coordinate 9,951 of NZ_LIQY01000227.1, forward strand.
ACTCGAGCTTCACCGGCTCGTCGCGGACCGGCTGAAGGAGGCGCACACAAGAGTGCGCACCCTGCAAGTCCCGGAGGGCGTACGGATGGCGCTGTCCAGGAAGCTGCTGGTCATCACGGCTGCGGCTAAGCACGATCTCGCCGCTGCCGCACGGCGTCTGGAGCGCTTCATGAAGGACCTCGATGAAGGCCGTTATCCCGAAGGCGAGTAGTCGACGGCCCGACGTGACGGTCGAGTTCGTTGCGGCACAAGGGTGATTAGCCCGTTTCGTGTTTGATTTGCGGTATATATCTGCCTAACGTGCGAAAAAGCTTGAACAGTTTCGTTCCGGCAATGTCTCCGAAGGGGAAGACGTGAACAAGGCGCAGCTCGTAGAAGCAATTGCCGACAAGCTCGGCGGCCGGCAGAACGCCGCCGACGCAGTCGACGCCGTACTGGACGCCATCGTCCGCGCAGTTGTCACCGGCGACCGGGTCTCGGTCACCGGCTTCGGCTCGTTCGAGAAGGTGGACCGCCCGGCGCGGTACGCTCGCAACCCGCAGACCGGCGAGCGCGTCCGGGTCAAGAAGACCTCGGTGCCCCGCTTCCGCGCAGGCCAGGGCTTCAAGGACCTGGTGAGCGGCTCGAAGAAGCTGCCGCGCGGCGGCGAGGTCGCGGTCAAGAAGGCGCCGAAGGGCAGCCTGCAGGTCGGTACGGCCGCGAAGAAGGCCGCGGCCAAGAAGGCCACCGCGAAGAAGGCGGCGGCGAAGAAGACCACCGCCAAGAAGACCACCGCCAAGAAGGCGGCGGCGAAGAAGACCACCGCCAAGAAGACCACGGCGAAGAAGACCACGGCCAAGAAGACGGCGGCCAAGAAGACCACCGCCAAGAAGGCCACCGCGAAGAAGGCGCCCGCCAAGAAGGCCACGGCCAAGAAGGCCCCGGCCAAGAAGGCCACCGCGCGCAAGACCGCCAAGAAGACGGCGGCCAGGCGGTAACTCGCCTGTCCCCCCACACGCGTCGGGCCGGACTCCCCTCGGGGAGTCCGGCCCGCGGTGTTTCCCGGGCCCGTTGGCTCCCCGGCTCCGCGGGCCGCGCCCCAGGGCCTCAGAGCGTCTGCAGCGTCACCAGGGCGATGTGCCGGCTCTCGCCCTCGCCCTCCACCTCGATCCGCACCCGCTGCCCGGGCCGCAGCAACCGCAGGCCCCCCGCGTCGAACGCCGCCGTGTCGAACTCCAGCGGCGTCCCGTCATCGAGCAGCACACTGCCGGACCGGGTCTGGGCGTCGTAGGTGTACGCGGTGGCCTGCATGGGGCCCACCCTAGCCGGGGGCCCGTGAGGAGGCGCGGGACGCGTCCGTCGCCCGCTGCCGGGCGCGGGCCACCACTCGGACCAGGCCAGTTCGGTCTTCGCCGCGCGGGCGAGGGATTCTCTGCTGCGAGCGCGAAGGGTTCGGCGCCGAATTTGCCGCACGCGCGGCCCATGGGGCGGGCCCGGGAGCCTAATCCGACGCCGCGAGGAGGGCCGCCGCGGCGGCCGTCCTCGGGCCCACGCCCAACGCCAGGGCCGCGTGCAGGTCCTCGACGGTGTCCACGTCCCGCCGTACCGAATCCACGTCCGCGAGCGGGATTTCCGTGGCTCCGGAATCGCGGTGGCGGGCCCGGGAAAGGGCACCGAAAGCCGGGGCCAATTCGGTGCCCGGAAGTGCGCAGAGAAGCGTGGTGCCCACCCCGGCCGCATCCGCCAGAAAAGCCCGGGGAGATCGGGCCGCCGTCCGCAGAACCCGGGCCAGTTCCGTGGGCCGCAGCGCCGGCAGATCCGCGTTCAGCGCCGCCACCGCCGCCCCTGGCCGGACCTGCCGGACCACCCGCGCCCCGTGCGCCAGCGCCGCGTTCAGCCCCGAGCCCGGCTCGTCCCGCACCGCACGCGCGCCCAGGGCGCCGAGTTCGGCACCCGCCAGCGGATCGTCGGTGACAACCACCACATCCCGTACGGCGGGACAGGCCAGCGCGGCCGCCACCGTGTCCTGCGCGAACGCCAGCGCCAGGCCCGGCGTCGGGCCCGCGCCCGCCTCCCGCGCGAGCCTGCTCTTGGCCCGGGAAAGCGGCTTCAGAGGCACCACCAGGGACCAGCCGCCGGCGTCCGCGCAACCGCCCTCTCCGAGACTTCGCATCGGACCCATTCTCACCTGTCCCCGAAACCCCCCAGAACGCCGCCCGAGCCGCCCGGGAGCCGCGGGGTTACGGTGTCCTCGACAGACCGGGGCCCTGGGGCGACACTTGTGCGGCTGCACGCCCGCAGCTCAGCAGGTCCCACGAGGAGGGTGTCCGAGTGTCCCGCCGCAGAATCGGCTTCTGGTACCGCCTGGCCGCGGTCATTGCCAAACCACCGCTGGTGGTGCTGTTCAAGCGGGACTGGAGCGGAACGGAGCACATTCCGGCCCACGGTGGCTTCGTCACCGCGGTCAACCACAACTCGTATCTGGACCCGCTCTCGTACGCGCACTTCCAGTACAACACCGGACGCGTCCCGCGATTCCTGGCGAAGGCCGCCCTTTTCAAGGCGCCGTTCGTCGGCACCCTGCTCCGCGGCACCGGACAGATCCCCGTCTACCGCGAGTCCAGCGACGCCATAGACGCCTTCCGCGCCGCCGTCGACGCCATCGAGCGCGGCGAGTGCGTCGCGTTCTACCCCGAGGGCACGCTCACCCGCGACCCCGACCACTGGCCGATGCAGGGCAAGACCGGCGCGGCCCGCGTCGCGCTGCTCACCAAGGCGCCGGTCGTCCCGGTCGCGCAGTGGGGTGCCAACCACGCGCTGCCGCCGTACGGGAAGCTCCGCCTCTTCCCGCGCAAGACGCTGCGCGTGAAGGCCGGTCCGCCCGTGGACCTCTCCGCCTACTACGGGTTGGAGCCCACCACCGAGGTGCTGCGCGCCGCCACGGACACGATCATGGCGTCCGTCACCGAACTGCTCGCGGAGGTGCGCGGCGAGCCCGCGCCCACCGAGCCGTACGACCACCGCAGGGCCCGTGCCGAACAGCGCAGGAAGAGCGAGCGGTCGCAGGCCGAGGGAGAGAACACGTGACGCGCTGCGCCGTCTTCGGCACCGGCTCCTGGGGCACCGCCTTCGCGATGGTGCTCGCCGACACCGGCTGCGAGGTGACCCTGTGGGGCCGCCGCCCCGAACTCGTCGAGGCGATCAACACCGGCCGTACGAACCCCGACTACCTCCCCGGCGTCGAACTCCCCGCCGCCGTCTCGGCCACCACCGACCCCGAGCGGGCCGCGCAGGGCGCCGAGTTCACCGTTCTCGCCGTCCCCTCCCAGACGCTGCGCGGCAACCTCGCGCGGTGGGCGCCGCTGCTGCCCGACGACACCGTGCTCGTCAGCCTGATGAAGGGCGTCGAACTCGGCACCGCGAAGCGGATGAGCGAGGTCGTCGAGGAAGTGGTCGGCAAGGCGTCCGGGGGCCCCTCCGACGCGGTCAGGAGGAGGGTCGCGGTGCTCACCGGGCCCAACCTCGCCAAGGAGATCGCCGCCCGGCAGCCCGCGGCCGCCGTCGTGGCCTGTGTGGACGAGGCGGTGGCCCAGCGCCTCCAGGCCGCCTGCCACACCCCGTACTTCCGCCCGTACACCAGCACCGACGTGGTCGGCTGCGAACTCGGCGGGGCGGTCAAGAACGTGATCGCCCTCGCCGTCGGCATCGCCGACGGCATGGGCCTCGGCGACAACACCAAGGCCTCGCTGATCACCCGCGGCCTCGCCGAGACCACCCGGCTCGGCCTCGCGATGGGCGCCGAGGCGCACACCTTCGCGGGCCTCGCGGGCATGGGCGACCTCGTCGCCACCTGCTCCTCGCCGCTGTCCCGCAACCACACCTTCGGCACCAACCTCGGCCGCGGCATGACGCTGGAGGAGACCATCGCGGTCACCAAGCAGACCGCCGAGGGCGTCAAGTCCTGCGAGTCCGTGCTCGATCTGGCCCGGCAGCACGGCGTCGACATGCCCATCACCGAGACCGTGGTGGGCATCGTGCACGAGGGCAAGCCGCCGCTCGTCGCGCTCAAGGAGCTGATGTCCCGCAGCGCCAAGGCCGAGCGGCACTGACCCCGCCCGGCGGACTCACCCGGGGTACGGACTCCGCACCCCGGCGAACGTTCGGTAGGGTCGACGCGATATGAGCAGCGAGCACTCCTCCCACAGCCCCAAGCCGCGCGTGGCCGTCGTCTTCGGCGGCCGCAGCTCGGAACACGCCATCTCCGTCGTCACGGCGGGCGCCGTCCTGAGCGCCATCGACCGGACCAAGTACGACGTGCTGCCGATCGGCATCACCGCCGACGGCCGCTGGGCGCTGACCGCCGACGCCCCCGAGCGCATGGCGATCACCGACCGGCAGCTGCCGAGCGTCGAGCAGCTCACGGAGTCCGCCGAGGGCGGCGTGCTGCTGCCGGTCGACCCGAGTAGCCGCGAGGTCGTCTACACCGAGCCCGGCGCCGTCCCCAAGGCGCTCGGCGAGGTCGACGTCGTCTTCCCCGTGCTGCACGGCCCGTACGGCGAGGACGGCACGCTGCAGGGGCTGCTGGAGCTGTCCGGGGTGCCGTACGTGGGCGCGGGCGTGCTCGCCTCCGCGGTCGGCATGGACAAGGAGTACATGAAGCGGGTGTTCATCTCGTACGGCCTGCCCGTCGGCCCGTACGAGGTGATCAGGCCCCGCGAGTGGGACCGCACCGGCCCGAACGGCGAGAAGGGGGCCGCCGCCCGCAAGAAGATCGTGGACTTCGCGGCCGACCACGGCTGGCCGATCTTCGTCAAGCCCGCCCGCGCCGGCTCCTCGATGGGCATCACCAAGGTCGACAGCCCGGAGGGCCTGGACGAGGCCGTGGCCGAGGCCCGGCGCCACGACCCCAAGATCCTCGTGGAGTCGCTGCTGCGCGGCCGCGAGATCGAGTGCGGGGTGCTGGAGTTCGAGGACGGCCCGCGCGCGAGCCTGCCCGCCGAGATCCCGCCCGTCACCTCGCACGACTTCTACGACTTCGAGGCGAAGTACATCGACTCCGCCACCGGCATCGTGCCCGCGCCGCTCACCGCCGAGGAGACCGGGCGCGTACAGGAGCTGGCGGTACGGGCCTTCGACGCCGTCTCCTGCGAGGGCCTGGTCCGCGCGGACTTCTTCCTGCTGGACAGCGGGGAGTTCGTGATCAACGAGATCAACACCCTGCCGGGCTTCACCCCGATCTCCATGTACCCGCGGATGTGGCAGGAGAGCGGCGTGAGTTACCCGGAGCTGGTGGACCGGCTCATCCAGGCCGCGCTGCGCCGCCCGACCGGCCTGCGCTGAGCCCCGCCGAGGCCCGTGGGCTCCGGCGGCGGGCAACTCGCCGCCGGGGGCTCACAGTTCGCTCGGCACCGTCTTCTCCACGGGGGCCGCGAACTCGGTGAGGACACCGGTCTCCGGGGCGTACTTCCCGGGAACCGTCACCTCCACGAACGCCTTGCGCCCCGTCGTGGTGAAGCGGTAACCGTCGTCCTGCTTCTCCAGCAACCAGGTCACGCCGTCGACCTCCACCGCCTCCGCCGTGGGGTTGTAGTGTTCACTCCCTGGCGTTAGCAGTTCGGGCCGCTCCACTCCGCAGCGCAGCTGTACGGCGGGGTCGCCCCAGTCGGCCGCGAAGTCCGAGTCGGGGCCGGCGGAGTCGCGCTCCAGCCCGTCCAGGGTCCGAGGCAGCCGCTCGTGCAGGGCCCGGCAGAACCCGGCGGCCTGCGCCGAGGGGGTGGGGACGGGACGGGAACCGCTGCCGCCGGCGGAGCAGCCCGCGGTGCCGGCGAGGGCGGTGGCCAGCAGGACTGAGGTCAGGCGGAAGGGCCGACGGGGGAGAACACTCACCGGCCGAGCATAGTCGGGGGCTACAGATGGACGACCGGACAGGTCAGGGTGCGCGTGATGCCGTCCACTTGCTGGACCTTCGCGACCACCATGCGGCCGAGCTCGTCGACCGTGTCGGCCTGGGCCCGCACGATCACGTCGTAGGGGCCCGTGACATCCTCTGCCTGGATCACTCCCGGAAGCTTGGAAATCGTCTCGGCGACGGTCGACGCCTTGCCGACTTCGGTCTGGATCAGGATGTACGCCTGTACCACGGAACCTCCAGGGGCGGCCACGAGGATCATGCAGGGAGAAGGGACGCCACGGTACCGCGTCGCCGAGTGGCACGGGGAGACCCGGGCGGGCGTCGGCGCGCTCCCCGGGGCACCCCGGAACGACACCTCGAAGGTACCGACCCGGTTGGCGGCACGCGAGCGCTGACCAAAGGCGGGACCGGGCGCGACACTAGCGGTACAGAGACTGGCGGTACAGAGAGCAGAGCCCGGCGCAGAACCACTGGGGCAGAAGGGGCACACCGATGAAGGGCACCGTGGGAGAGCTGGGGGAGTTCGGGCTCATCAGGGAGTTGACCTCCCGGCTCACCACCACCCCCGCCGTACGGATCGGGCCGGGCGACGACGCCGCCGTGGTCGCGGCGCCCGACGGCCGGGTTGTGGCCAGCACCGATCTGCTGCTGGAGGGCCGGCACTTCCGCCGCGACTGGTCCACCGCCTACGACGTCGGCCGCAAGGGCGCGGCGCAGAACCTGGCCGACATCGCCGCCATGGGCGCCGTACCGACCGCCCTGCTGCTCGGCCTCGTCCTCCCCGCCGACTTGCCCGTGACCTGGCCGACCGAGCTGATGGACGGCCTGCGCGACGAGTGCCGGGCCGCGGGCGCCGCCGTGGTCGGCGGCGATGTCGTACGCGGTGACACCATCACCGTTGCCATCACCGCGCTGGGCGACCTGCGCGGCCTGGAGCCGGTCACCCGCGGCGGCGCCCGGCCCGGCGACGTGGTGGCCGTGACCGGCTGGCTCGGCTGGTCCGCGGCCGGGCATGCGGTGCTCTCCCGCGGCTTCCGCTCGCCCCGCGCCTTCGTCGAGGCGCACCGGCGGCCCGAACCGCCCTACGACGCGGGCCCGGCGGCCGCCGCGCTCGGCGCGACCGCGATGACCGACGTCAGCGACGGCCTGGTGGCCGACCTCGGGCACATCGCGGACGCCAGCGAGGTCCGGATCGACCTGCGGTCGGCGGCGATCGACGTGCCCACGCAGATGTCGGACATCGGCAAGGCGGTCGGGATCGACCCGATGACCTGGGTGCTGGGCGGCGGCGAGGACCACGCGATCGCGGCGACCTTCCCGCCGGATGTGAAACTGCCCGCCCGCTGGCGGGTGATCGGCGAGGTGCTGCCCTGCGCGGTGGCGCGGGCGTCGGCCCAGCCGCAGGTGACGGTCGACGGGGTGCCCTGGGCGCAGGCCGGCTGGGACCACTTCTCGGGCATCGAGGACGCCCAGTAGGCCGCTCGACCGCCCGCGAGACCGCCCGTGGGCCCGTCCGGCAGGCCCGGTAGATTCGCCGCATGCGCAGATCCACCGCACCCCCGCGCGTCCTCACCGTCGCCGGCTCCGACTCCGGCGGCGGCGCGGGCATCCAGGCCGACCTGAAGGCGATGCTCGCCCTCGGCGTGCACGGCATGAGCGTGCTCACCGCCGTCACGGCCCAGAACTCGCTGGGCGTACAAGGCGCTTGGGAACTGCCCGTCGACGCCGTGCGCGCGCAGTTCCGCAGCGTCGTCGACGACATCGGCGTCCAGGCGGTGAAGACCGGCATGCTCGCCTCGGCCGAACTCGTCGAGGCGGTCGCCGAACTGCTCGCCGGAGTCGGGGC
>NZ_LIQY01000228.1 GCF_001418495.1 Streptomyces pathocidini
GGGCCAGGCCGTCGGCGAGGCTCTCCTCCGCGAGCGCGTAGCGGTCGAGGCCCAACAGGACCCGTACGGGCGGCTCTTCGTCCTCATCGGCACCGGACGTGGTCCGGGCCGGGGCGGAGCCCGGGGTCTCGGCGACGTCCTGGAACATCAGCACCCCGCCGTCCGCGACGGCGGCGCCCAGCGCCTCCTCCGGGTCCGGTACCGAGCGCCGCGCGAGGACCGCGGTCATGGTGGACGGCTCCAGGGCGGTGTGCCCTTCGAGGGCGGCCCGCTCCAGCACCCAGTGGACGAGGGCCTGCGCGCGCCGCTCGTCGCCGGGCCCGCAGTCCGGGCCCAGCAGGGCGCGCGCGAAGCCGTCGGCCTGCTCGGGCCGCACGCCGGGGACGGCGAGGAGCTGCCAGGGGTCCTCGCGCAGGGCCGTGGCGGCCCGCTCGCCGAGCACGTCGAGGACCTTGTCCGCCAGTGCCTCCGGCGCCCCGCCCGCACCCAGCACCTCCCGCACTGTCGCACTCTGCGCCAGCCGCTGGGCAGCGGGCAGCCCGGCCAGCCCGACCCTTACGGGGGCGGGAGGGGCGGTCGGCGCGGAGTGCGGCGCCGGGCGCTCCCGGTGGAGCGTGGCCGGGCCGACGGGCCCATCGGCGGGCGCGGCGGGGGCTGGCACGAAGCCCGCCGGGGCGGAACCTGTCGGGACGGAACTCGCTGGCAGGGAGCCCGCTGACACGGCATCCGTCGACACGGCACCCGCCGGGACAGCACCCGCCCGGGTGGTCCCCGATCCCGCGCCCTGCCCGGACGGGTGGCTCTGCTCGGTGAAGAACGAAGCCGCCGACCGCTCCCCGCTCTCGACGGCCCGCACGGCCGCGGCCAACGCCTCTGCCGCGGCCGACCGCTTGGAGCGCTCACCCGTGCCGCGCCCGGATGGCGCGGCGGCGTCGGAGGGCACGTCCGCCTCGCGTACCGGCTCGTCCGTTGGGGGGTCGGTCGGGCGGTCCGTGGTCACAGGGTGCTCCAGTCCTGGTCGGGGTAGCGGTGGACGGGTGCCGAGACGTCGTCCAGCGCTCGGCGGATCTCGTCGGGAAGACTAAGCGCCTCCACTGACAACGCCGCGGACAGCTGCTGCGCGGTGCGGGCGCCGACGATCGGCGCCGCGACGCCCGGTCTGTCCCGCACCCACGCCAGCGCGACGTGGAGCGGTGTCGCCGCCAGCCCGTCGGCAGCGGTGGCGACCGCGTCGACCACATGGCTCGCTGCCTCGTCCAGATAGGGCGCCACGAAGGCCGCCAGGTCCGCGGACGCGCCGCGCGAGTCCGCCGGGGTCGTGTGCCGGTACTTGCCCGTCAGGACGCCGCGCCCCAGCGGCGAGGACGGCAGCAGTCCGATCCCCAAGTCCAGGGCGGCGGGCAGCACTTCGCGCTCCACGCCCCGCTGCAGCAGGGAGTACTCCATCTGCGTGCTGGCCAGCCGGGTACGCGCGCCGGGCGCGGCCAGTTGCCAGGTGGCGGCCTTGGCGAGTTGCCAGCCGCTGAAGTTGGAGACCCCCGCGTACCGCGCCCGCCCGCTGGCGACCGCGATGTCGAGGGCCTGCAGTGTCTCCTCCAGCGGCGTCGCGTGGTCGAAGGCGTGCACCTGCCACAGGTCGACGTGGTCCGTGCCGAGCCGGACCAGGGAGGCGTCCAGCGCCGCCAGCAGGTGTCCGCGCGAGCCGTCGAAGCGGCGGTCCCGGTCGGGCACGGACCCCGCCTTCGTCGCGATGACCAGATCCCTGCGCGGCACCAGGTCCTCGATGAGCCGGCCGAGCAGATACTCGGCGCCCCCGTCCGCGTACACGTCCGCCGTGTCCACGAGCGTGCCGCCCGCCTCCCAGAACGTCTTGAGCTGGTCGGCGGCGTCGTGCTCGTCGGTGTCCCGCGCCCACGTGAGGGTGCCGAGGCCGATCCGCGAAACGCGAAGGCCCGTCCGCCCGAGGTGCCTCTGCTCCATGGGCCTTGAGATTACTGGCCGGAGCCGCGCGAGCGGTGGCCTGTGGACAACCCGGCCCTGCCGGATCCGGACGACGCGCGCTAGAGTCCCCCGCAGCAGGGACGTTACCGATCAGTAAGGCAGGGGAGCGGCATGCGGCTCGGGATCAACCTCGGCTACTGGGGCGCCGGAATGGACGCGGACAACCTCGCGGTCGCCCGCGAGGCCGACCGGCTGGGCTACGCCGTCTGCTGGGCGGCGGAGGCGTACGGCTCGGACGCCCCGACCGTGCTCTCCTGGGTCGCCGCCCAGACCGAGCGCATCGACGTGGGTTCGGCAATCTTCCAGATCCCCGCCCGTACCCCGGCGATGACCGCCATGACCGCCGCCACCCTCGACTCGCTCTCCGGCGGCCGCTTCCGCCTGGGCCTCGGCGTCTCGGGCCCGCAGGTCTCCGAGGGCTGGTACGGCGTCAAGTTCGACCGGCCACTGGCCCGCACCCGCGAGTACGTGGAGATCGTCCGCAAGGCGATGTCCCGCGAGCGGCTGACCCACGAGGGCGAGCACTGGACCCTGCCCCTGCCCGGCGGCCCGGGCAAGCCCCTCAAGCTGACCGTCCATCCGGTCCGCGAGCGCATCCCGCTCTACATCGCCGCCATCGGCCCCAAGAACCTGGAGCAGACCGGGGAGATCGCGGACGGCGCGCTCGTCGTCTTCTTCGCGCCGGAGCACGCCGAGGAGACCACGCTCGGGGCGCTGCGCGCCGGGCGCGAGAAGGCCGGGCTCACCCTCGAAGGGTTCGATCTCGTGCCCACCGTCCCGATGGCCGTCGGCGAGGACGTGGACGCGCTGGCCGATCAGTTCCGCCCGTACACCGCGCTGTACGTGGGCGGCATGGGCAGCGCCCGGCAGAACTTCTACAACAGGCTGGCGCAGCGCATGGGGTACGAGAAGGAGGCGGCGGAGATCCAGGAGAAGTACCTGTCCGGGGACAAGGACGGGGCCGCGGCGGCCGTGCCGAGGGAACTCATCGACTCCACCACGCTCCTGGGCTCGGTGGACCGCATCGCCGACCGCATGCGCGCCTATGCCGAGGCCGGCGTCACGACCCTCTCCCTCGCCCCCGGGGGCTTCACCCTGGACGAGCGGATCGCCGCCCTGCGGGCGGGAGTTGAGGCGCTGGACCGGTCGGGAGCGGGGGAGTAGCTCCCCGCCCTGGAGGGCTGGTGGCGGGGGCGCGGCCGGTACGGCACCGGCGGGCCGCGCCGTGCGGGATCGGGCCTCGCCGTACAGGATCCCGCCGTGCGGGATCGTGCAGTGCGGGATCGGGCCGTGCCGTACGGGATCGCGCCCCTGTGCCGGGACAGGATTCCCGGCGAGCCGGACCACGCTCCGCGGCCGCGGGGCCGCCGAGCGACGCCAGGCCTGTACCCGCAGGGGCCCGGAGGAGGCTAGTGCCCCGGGACCAGGCGGCCCAGGAGCCTGCCGAAGGCTATGAGGCGGGCTATCTGGCCCGGGCCGCCGTCGTCCAGGGACTTGCTGAAGCGGAACGACTCCGGGCGGAACCGCGCCGAGGTCAGCGGCGCGTCCGGATCGCCGCCCGGAGTCGGGGTCAGCTCGTGCGGGGTGCCGGTGGCCAGCACCAGGTGCACCCCGCGGTCGATCCGCCGCCCCGCCGCGTCGTGCCCCATCAGCGTCCGCATCCCCACATGCCGGATCGAGCCCAGCGGCATCACCTGCACCGAGGAGTCGAGGACCGTGCCGCCCGGGGCCTTGTCGTCCGTCAACTCCTCGCTGTGCCACAGGATCAGCCGCTTGCCGTCGCAGACCGCGGCCTCCTGCCACACCGAGACGCCCGCCTCGGTCAGGTCCACCACGCGCTCCAGCGTGAAGCCCAGCACCCGGTGCCGTCCCAGTACGCCCCCGACCGCCTCCAACGCGACGTCCGCGTGCAGGAAGTAGGCGCGCGCCGCGTCCTCCAGGCGCTCGTACGGCGACCAGTCCGGATCCGCGGGTGCCGGGCGCTGGGGCGCGGGACTGCTCCGCGCCGCTCTGCTGAACTTGCCCACCCGTCTCACATCCCCCTCAGGTCCAGGACAACCCTACCCAGGGGACTGTCCGGCACCCGCGGCCCGTCCAGGGAGCCGCGGGCCGAGGGGCGGAGAAGTTCCGCGGCCGTGGTGGGGGCTCGGGGGTCTTCCCCGCCACGGCCGTCACCCAAGACAACGCGGCGCGGGCCCGGTGGTTACGCGCCCCTTGCGCGCCCTTCTGCTTCCGCGCTCCTTCGTTCGGCTCATTGACCCGACTCCCCTGTTGCCGGAGGCCGCGCACCCCACTTGACTTTTCCTTTGCGGAAGCCCGTACGGAGAGGGGCAGTGATGCTGTCGGCGCGAAGCCTGTTCACCGAAATCCTCGACAACGACGACTCGTTCCGGCTGTTCTGCTCCATCGCGGCCAGCGGAGAGGCACAGGGCGGCTGGGAGAACGGCCGGATCGCCGCGCTGATCCCCGCCTCGCACCGGGAGCTGGGCCCCAGGATCGTCCGGCACGGCGCGGACGAGGACAAGCACGGGCGCATCTTCAACGCCCTGCTGCGCAAACGCGGCCTCGACCCGGTCGACGTCCCCACCGACACCGACTACACGATGCTGCTGGAGCGCCAGGGCATCGGCCTGGCCCACGACAAGCTGCGCGTCGAGGAGCCGCTCACCGAGTACGACATCATCACCTATCTCGCGCACAGCCGGGTCACCGAGCAGCGCGCTGCCGAGCAGATGCAGCTGCTGTGCCGGCTGTTCGGCGACCACCCGGACATCGGCCGCGCGGTCCGGATGATCTCCAACGACGAGGACAACCACCTCGCGTACTGCCACGAGGAGCTGCTGCGGCTCGCCGCCGCCGGGCACGGCCGCACCATCCAGCGGATCCTGCGCGAGAGCGCGCTGGCGGAGATCCGGGTCTACCGGGATGTCTCCCTGGCCGTCATGGCGCACATGGGCCGTCTGCTGGGCTGGCCGAAGGCCAAGTCGGCGGCGCTGGCCGCCGGGATCCACACGGTGTACGGGTACGAGCGGCTCGGCGGGTGGCGGCGGATGGTGAGCCTGCGGATGCCGGAGCGGCTCGACGCGCTCGGCGGCCCGGCCAAGCCCGCACCCGAGTTCGCCTGAGTCGGGCGAAGCATCCGGGGACCGGTCCTGGTTCTGGCCTCGGCCCTGACCCCGGCCCCGGTCCTGCTCTTGGTTCCGGCCCTGCTCATGCTCCTGGTTCCGGCCCCGGTCGCGTACGGCGGCCAGGGCCGGCCGCTACAGCCAGCCGCGCCGCTTGAACAGGCGGTGCAGTGCCAGCACGGCCCCGGCCATGACGGCCACCGCCGCCGGATAGCCCCACACCGTGCCCAGCTCCGGCATGTGCTCGAAGTTCATGCCGTAGATCCCGGCGACCATCGTCGGCACGGCCGCCATCGCCGCCCAGGCCGAGATTTTCCGCATGTCGTTGTTCTGGCGCACGCCCATCTGGGCCAGATGGGCGTTGAGGATGTCGGACAGCAGCCGGTCCAGGCCCTCCACGTACTCGTTGGCGCGCGTCAGATGGTCGCTCACATCGCGGAAGAACGGCCGCGTCGACTCGTGGACAAACGGCACCCCGGCGCCCGCGAGCCGCAGCATCGGATCGGCCAGCGGGCCGGTGGCGCGCCGGAATTCGAGGACCTGGCGCTTGAAGGAGTAGATCCGCGCCGCCGTGCCCTTGGTGTCCCCGCCGTCCGGCGCGAACACGTCCGCCTCCAGCGCCTCCAGGTCGTTCTGGAGCTCGGCGCCCACGCTGATGTAGTGGTCCACCACCGCGTCGCTCACCGCGTACATGACCGCCGTCGGGCCGTGCCTGAGGACCTGCGGATCCTCCTCCAGGCGGCGGCGTACCGCGGCGAGCGGGGCGCCCTCGCCGTGCCGGACCGTCACCACGAAGGAGTCGCCGACGAACACCATCAGCTCGCCCGCGGTGACCGTGGCGGCCGCCTCGTCGTAGACCACGGGCTTGAGGACCAGGAACAGCGAGTCGTCGTAGACCTCCAGCTTCGGCCGCTGGTGGGCCTTCAGCGCGTCCTCCACCGCCAGCGGATGCAGCCCGAACTCGCTGGTGACATGGGCGAATTCGGCCTCTGTCGGCTCGTGCAGGCCGATCCACAGGAACGAGTCCCCCGCCGCTCTCGCCTCGCCGAGGGCGTCGGAGAAGTCCGCCGGGCCCTCGGTACGACGCCCGTCCCGGTAGATGGCACAGTCCACGATCACGCGCGCATTGTCCCTCCGCTCGGTCGGCCGCGCACGGGTGCGAGCCCTTAGGGTTGCCGTATGCCCACGCTGATCCTCGTACGGCACGGCCGGTCGACCGCCAACACCGAGGGGGTGCTCGCGGGCTGGACGCCCGGAGTCGCCCTCGACGAGCACGGCGCCGCGCAGGCGGCCGCACTGCCCGGGCGGCTCGACGGGCTGCCGCTGGCCGCCGCCGTGACCAGCCCGCTCCAGCGCTGCCGGGAGACGCTGCGGCCGCTGCTCGCCGCCCGCCCCGGACTGCCGCTGCACACCGAGGAGCGGATCGGCGAGTGCCGCTACGGCGACTGGACCGGCCGCAAGCTCAAGGAACTGGCCGACGAGCCGCTGTGGAACACCGTCCAGCACCACCCGTCCGCCGCCGAGTTCCCCGGCCCCGAGGGCGAGTCCGTACGGGCCATGCAGGCGCGCGCGGTCGACGCCGTACGCGACTGGAACGCCCGGATCGAGGCCGAGCACGGCGACGGCGCGGTCTATCTGATGTGCACGCACGGCGACATCGTCAAGTCGCTGGTCGCCGACGCCCTCGGGCTGCACCTGGACCTCTTCCAGCGGATCTCCGTCGAGCCCTGCTCGGTCACCGCGATCCGCTACACGCCGCTGCGCCCCTTCCTGCTCCGGCTCGGCGACACCGGGGAGTTCCGCGCACTCGCGCCCGGCGCGAACGGCGCAGGAGGTGGTACGGCGGGGCGCGCGGGAGACGCGGCGGTGGGCGGCGCCACGGGCGCGCCCTGAGGCGGGTGCCACGGGCACACCGTGATCGCCTCGCGCAGTAGGGTGGACGGGCCGCGGACGGACCCCGAGACGACAAGGGAGCAGGACGTGTCCCGTCAGGTGTTCCTGTACGACCCGCCGGACCGCTTCATCGCCGGTACGGTCGGGCTGCCTGGTCGCAGGACCTTCTTCCTCCAGGCCTCGGCGGCGGGCAGGACCACCACCGTCGCGCTCGAGAAGACCCAGGTGGCCGCGCTCGCCGAGCGGATCGACGAGCTGCTGGACGAGGTGGTGCGGCGCACCGGCGGCAACGCGCCCGTACCGGCGGTCGCGCCGACCGAACTCACCGACACCGCCCCGCTGGAGACCCCGCTGGACGAGGAGTTCCGGGTCGGCACCATGGCCCTGGCCTGGGACGGCGAGGAGCAGCGCATGATCGTCGAGGCGCAGGCCCTGGTCGAGCTGGACGCCGAGACCGAGGAGGACCTCGCCGAGGCCGAGGAGAGGCTCCTGCAGGACGAGGAGAACGGGCCGCCGATGCTGCGGGTCCGCCTCTCCGGGCCGATGGCCCGGGCGTTCGCCAAGCGGGCGCTGGAAGTGGTCAACGCCGGCCGCCCGCCGTGCCCGCTGTGCAGCCTGCCGCTCGACCCGGAGGGACACGTATGTCCGCGCCAGAACGGATACCGCCGCGGGGAGGAGTGACCCCGCCGGGCGAGCCCTCCGCACCGGATGAGCCCTCCGAGCCGGACGACTCCGCCACCCTGGAGCTGCTCGCCCACGGTGAGCTGACCGTGCGCGGGCGGATCCGCGAGGCCTCCAACGCGGTGCTCTACTGCTCCGTGGCGCTCGACGGGCAGCGCGGCACCTGCGTCTACAAGCCGGTCGCGGGGGAGCGGCCGCTGTGGGACTTCCCCGACGGGACGCTCGCCCGGCGCGAGGTCGCGGCCTACGAGATGTCGCGGGCCACCGGCTGGGACCTGGTGCCGCCGACGGTGCTGCGGGACGGGCCGTACGGCGAGGGCATGTGCCAGCTGTGGGTCGAGGCCGACGACGGGGTGGAGCTGCTGGCCCTGGTCGAGGGCGAGGAGCCGGGGCCCGGCTGGAAGGCCGTCGGCTTCGCCGAGGTCGGCGGCGGGCGCACCGCGCTGCTGGTCCACGCGGATGACCCGCGGCTGCGGAGGCTCGCGGTCCTCGACGCGGTGATCAACAACGCCGACCGCAAAGGCGGTCACCTGCTGCCGACGGTCGACGGGGGGCTCTACGCGATCGACCACGGCACCACCTTCAACGCCGAGGACAGGCTGCGCACGCTGCTGTGGGGCTGGGCCACCGAGCCGCTGACGGAGGAGGCGCGGGGCGTGCTCCGCACGGTCGCGGCGGAGCTGGGCGAGGGGCGCCCCCTGGCGGCCCGCCTCGCCCGCCTGATCACGAGCGCGGAGCTGGACGCCCTGCGCGCCCGGGTGGCCGACCTGCTGCGCACGGGCCGGCACCCCGAGCCGGGCGGGCAGTGGCCCGCCATCCCGTGGCCGCCGGTGTGAGCGCGCCCGGCAGCGGCGCGGCCGGAAGCGAGGTCCGGCACCGGTGCCGGGCTGGAAGCGAGCCCGGCACTGGGGGCCGGGACCGGCAGCGAGGTCCGAGGAGGGGCCGGGGCCCAGGAGCTGGGCCAGGCGCCGCGGCCCGGCCGAAGCCGGCACCGAGGTCGGGCCTGATCGAGCGGGCGCCCGGCACGTCACGCCGGAGGCGATCCGTCAAGAGCGCCTATCCGGCCAAGCCCACTAGTCCGGTTCGTATGTGGAACAGGCGTCCGGTTACGCTCAATGCATGTATGCCTGGCCCGCTTCTGAGGTTCCCGCCCTGCCTGGCAGTGGCCGCGACCTCCGGATCCACGACACCGCGACCGGGGGTCCGATCACCCTCGCCCCCGGTCCCGTCGCCCGTATCTACGTATGCGGCATCACCCCGTACGACGCCACCCACCTGGGGCACGCGGCGACCTACAACGCGTTCGACCTCGTACAGCGCGTGTGGCTCGATACCAAGCGGCAGGTTCACTACGTCCAGAACGTGACCGACGTCGACGACCCGCTGCTGGAGCGGGCCGAGCGGGACGG
>NZ_LIQY01000229.1 GCF_001418495.1 Streptomyces pathocidini
CGCGGGGGCGGCGGGTAGGAGGGCCCCGGCTGGGTCGGCTGCTGTGTCGCATGGGGCTGTTGTGACTGCTGGGTCGCAGGAGGCTGCTGTGGCTCGGGCTGGTACTCCGGCTCCGCAGGGGGCTGCTGGGGCTGCTGGGGCTCCTGCACCGGGGCGGGCCAGTCCGCCGCGGACCCGGCCGGATCCGCGGTGTCCGACTCGTCCACCGAGACGCCGAACTCCGTGGCCAGACCCATCAGCCCGGTCTCGTACCCCTGGCCGAGGGCGCGGAACTTCCAGGCCTCGCCGCGGCGGTAGAACTCGCCGCAGATCAGCGCGGACTCCTCGCCCGTCTCGGGGTGCACGGCGAAGGTCGCGATCGGCTCGGCGTCCCCGGCGGCCGGGCCCGCGTCGTACAGCAGCACGCACAGGTCGCGGACGAGACCGAACGCGCCGCCGTCCGAGGAGGCCGCGAGCACCACGCGGTCCACGGAGGGGTCCAGTGCGCCGAGGTCGGCCTCGACCGCGTCCGTCAGGCGCTCCGCGACCCGCTGCTTCGCCAGGTGGCGGACCAGGCCCGAGGGGTGCCGGGGCTGGTTGTAGAAGACGAAGTCCTCGTCCGAGCGCACGCGCCCCTCGAGCCCGATCAGCAGGGCCGAGGCATCGATGTCCGGTACGTCCGGGCCCGGGGTCCAGCGCAGCACGGCGCGTACGGCGGCGGCCTCCAGCGGGATGTTCGAGCCCTTCAGCATCGCGTGCGTCATGGCACGTAATCCTGCCCTCCCGGTGATCGCCCCGACAACGCGGGGGCGTGCCCGGGGCGCTTCCTCGGCCACTCCCGCCCAGGTGGCAGCGGCTCTCTGAGGGGCGGCGACTGCCCGACGCAGACGGGTTACCTGAATTTCACGGGCTTGGGGAACTTTTGACCCCGGTCCGTACGTACTCTTACCAGCCAGATCATGCACATCCAGTCACCACGGAGTTGCCAGCACGGGGGTCTCATGCGCCATTTCGGGTACGTTCCGCCCGAAGTCCGGAAGGGCCTGTTCCATCGCGAACCGGCCGAGTTCTCCGCGGACGCGCCCGGCGCGCTGCTCGCGGTCGCCCTCGGCGCCACGCTCTACAGCCCAGCCACCCGCCCCCGGCTGGCCGAGGACGTGCGCAAGCAGGCCGCCCGCGGTGTCGTGTCCATGGTGCTGTGCCTGGAGGACTCCATCGACGACGCCGAGGTGGCGGCCGCCGAGGAGAACCTGGTCCGGCAGTTCGCTGACCTCCACCGCGGCGGCGGCGATCTGCCGCTGCTCTTCGTACGGGTCCGCGAGCCCCGGCAGATCCCGGACCTGGCCGGCCGCCTCGGCCCGGCCGTGGACCTGCTGTCCGGATTCGTGCTGCCCAAGTTCACCGAGGAGCGCGGGGTTCCCTTCCTGGAGTCCCTGACCGCCGCCGAGGCCGCCGCGGGCCGCCCCCTCTACGCGATGCCCGTCCTCGAATCGCCCGAGCTGCTGCACCTGGAGAGCCGGGCCGAGACGCTCGGCGGGATCAGGCGGACCGTCGACAAGTACCGTGACCGCGTCCTGGCGCTGCGGCTCGGGGTCACCGACTTCTGCTCCGCGTACGGGCTGCGCCGGGCGCCGGACATGACCGCGTACGACGTCCAGATCGTGGCTTCGGTCATAGCCGACGTGGTCAACACGCTGGGGCGCGCGGACGGCACGGGCTTCACCGTGACCGGGCCGGTCTGGGAGTACTTCCGTGTCCAGGAGCGGATGTTCAAGCCGCAGCTGCGGCGCAGCCCGTTCACCGGGCGCGCCGAGAAGCTGCGCGCCGCGCTCATCGAGCACGACATGGACGGCCTGCTGCGGGAGATCGAACTCGACCGCGCCAACGGCCTCCAGGGCAAGACCTGCATACACCCCTCCCATGTCACGCCGGTGCACGCGCTCTCCGTGGTCAGCCACGAGGAGTTCATGGACGCGGAGGACATCCTGAAACCGGAGCGGTACGGGGGCGGAGTGATGCGTTCCGCTGCCGCCAACAAGATGAACGAGGTGAAGCCGCACCGGGCGTGGGCCGAGCGCACGCTGCGGCGGGCCGAGGTCTTCGGGGTGGCCCGCGAGGACGTCAGCTTCGTCGAACTGCTCGCGGCGGGACTGCCGTGAACCGGCCGGGCCGGAGGAGCCGGACCGAACCGACAGGGACCGTACGAGAGTTGGGTGGCAGGACATGGTGTGGTCGGGGCGATGGGTCGCGGACCGGCTGGGCGTCGCGCTCGGCGGCGACGAGCGGCTGACCTCGCTGCTCGGGCTCGCCCTGCGGCGCAACAAGAAGCGAGCCCACCTCCTTGTGTCCAACGTCCTGGGCAAGCACGTGCCGCAGCGGCCGGAGACGGTCTACGGGGCCGGTCTGCGCCTCGGCGAGCGGGTGCGAGAGCTGCTGGGCGAGGAGGCGGCGGCCCGAGCGGTCGTCCTGGGCTATGCGGAGACGGCCACGGGCCTGGGGCACAGCGTCGCGGACGGCCTGGCGCTCGCCCCGTATCTGCACTCGACGCGGCGGCCGGTGGCCGGTGTCGAACCGGCGGGCGGCTTCGAGGAGTCCCACAGCCACGCCACCTCGCATCTGCTGCTGCCGGAGGACCCGGAGCTGCTGACGGGCGACGGGCCGCTGGTGCTGGTGGACGACGAGTTCTCCACCGGCAACACCGTCCTCAACACGATTCGCTCCCTGCACGCGCGCTTCCCGCGTGAGCGCTATGTGATCGTGGCCCTGGCCGACATGCGCTCGGAGGAGGACCGGTCGCGCCTGGCCGAGTTCGCGGCCGAACTCGGCGCGCGCGTCGACCTGGTGACGATGGTGGCGGGCACCGTGCGGCTGCCGCCGGATGTGCTCGCGCGCGGCCAGCGGCTCGTGCGCGAGCACGAGGTCGCTGCCGCGGCGGGCGGCGGCGGGAGCGGTGACGCCGGCGCGGTCGGGGGGTGCGACGCAGACGTTCACGGCTCGGGCGGCGGGTCCGGGAGGGAGCCGGCGGGTGCCGTGGCAGGAGAGCGTGTCGAGCTCGGCTGGCCGGAAGGCCTGCCCGACGGGGGGCGGCACGGCTTCACGCCCGCGCACCGGGCCGTTCTGGAGGCGGCGCTCCCGGGCATGGCGGCACGGGTCGCCGACGCACTCCGGGGCGGTGGTACGGGCGCGGGTGCCGCGTCCAAGGGCGCGGGCGACAGCGTGGACGCCGGGCGGCGCGTACTGGTCCTCGGTTTCGAGGAGTTGATGTACGCGCCGCTGCGGCTCGCGCACGCGCTGGAGGAGTTGGTAGACGCGGAGGTGCGGTTCTCGACCACGACGCGGTCGCCCGTGCTGGCCGTCGACGACCCCGGGTACGCGATCCGCACCCGCCTCGCCTTCTCTGCGCACGACGACCCCGCGGACGGCCCCGGCGAGCGGTACGCGTACAACGTCGCGCCGGGGGCCGGCGAGCCCGGCTTCGACGCGATCGTCGCGGTGGTCGACTCCACCGCCGACACGCCCCGACTCCACGCCCCGGAGGGCCTCCTGGCGTGCCTCGCGCCGCACACCGGCCGCGTCCTGCTCGCCGTCGTCCCCAGCCATACCCCGGCCCGGCGGCACACGCCGCCACAGCCCTCAGCCCGTACCCCCTCCGCCCGTACGGCTTCAGCCCGTACGGCCGCCGCCCTTCCCGAGCCGCTGCGCGGGCCCGCGTTCTCCTCCTACGACCCCGACGAGGTCGGCTGGCTCCTCCAGGACCTCTCCGAGGCCGAGTTGGAGGCCCCGACCGAGGAGCGCGAGGAGGCCATCCAGAAGGGTGGCGCGCACTACGCCGAATCCCTGCCGGTCGAGTACCAGCCCACCGCCCAGTACCAGGACCTGTTCCGCGTCGCGCTGGACACCTCGGCCGTCCGGATCGCGCGGGCCGTGGGCACCGTCACCGAGACCGTCCTCGCCGAACGGGGCGGACCACTCGGCGGACGGGGAGACGGCCGGCGGCCCGTCCTCGTGTCGCTGGCCCGTGCCGGCACCCCCGTGGGCGTCCTCATGCGCCGCTGGGCCCGGTTCGCGCACGGCCTGGACCTTCCGCACTACGCGATCTCCATCGTCCGCGGCCGGGGCATCGACACCACCGCCCTGCGCTGGCTCGCCGACCACCACGACCCGGCCGACGTCGTGTTCGTCGACGGCTGGACGGGCAAGGGCGCGATCACCCGCGAACTGGCCGACGCCGTCGCCGACTTCCCCGGCTTCGACCCGGAGATCGCGGTGCTCGCCGACCCCGGCGGCTGCGTCCGCACCTACGGCACCCGCGAGGACTTCCTCATCCCCTCCGCGTGCCTCAACTCCACCGTCTCCGGGCTGATATCCCGTACGGTCCTGCGCGCCGACCTGGTCGGGCCGGACGACTTCCACGGCGCGAAGTTCTACCGCGAGCTGGCCGGTTCCGACGTCTCGCGCCACTTCCTCGACACCATCGCCGCCCGCTTCGCCGAGGTCGCGGAGGACGTGGCCCTCGACGCCAAGGAACTCCTGGCGGCCGACCGGACGCCCACCTGGGAGGGGTGGGCGGCGGTCGAGCGGATCAGCGAGGAGTACGGCATCCACGACATGAACCTCGTCAAGCCGGGCGTCGGTGAGACCACACGCGTGCTGCTGCGCCGCGTCCCCTGGCGGATCCTCGCGCGGCGCGGGGTGGGCCGCGACCTTGACCACATACGGCTGCTGGCCGAGCAGCGCGGCGTGCCGGTCGAGGAGGTCGACGACCTGCCGTACTCCTGCGTCGGGCTCATCCACCCGCGGTTCACGCGCGGTGCGACCGGCGCCGACGGCAGGGCGGTGACGGCCGGATGACCGGGCCCGTGGTGGTCGCGAGCGACCTCGACCGCACCCTTATCTACTCCGAGGGCGCCCTTGCCCTGGACATGCCGGACGCGCTGGCGCCCCGGCTGCTGTGCGTCGAGGTCTACGAGCGCCGCCCGCTCTCGTATGTGACCGAGGCGGCGGCCGGACTGCTGGAGGAGCTGGCGCGCGCCGCGGTGTTCGTGCCGACGACGACTCGTACCCGCGAGCAGTACGGCCGCATCCGCCTGCCCGGTCCGCCCGCGCCGTACGCGATCTGCGCCAACGGCGGGCACCTGCTCGTCGACGGGGTTTCCGACCCCGACTGGCACGGCCGGGTGCGGGAAGCGCTCTCCGCGGGCTGCGCCCCGCTGGCCGAGGTCCGCGAGCACCTCGTACGGTCCGCCGACCCGGCCTGGCTGCTCAAGGAGCGGGTCGCCGAGGACCTGTTCGCGTACCTCGTGGTCGACCGTGCCCTCCTCCCGGAGGCCTGGGTCAAGGACCTCGCGGGCTGGGCCGCGGAGCGGGGCTGGACGGTCTCGCTCCAGGGCCGCAAGGTCTACGCGGTGCCGGGGCCGCTCACCAAGAGCGCGGCCGTCACCGAGGTCGCGCGCCGCACCGGCGCCTCGGAGGTGCTGGCCGCGGGCGACTCGCTGCTGGACGCCGACCTGCTGATGGCCGCGGACCGCGGCTGGCGCCCCGGACACGGCGAACTGGCCGAAACCGGCTGGTCGGTGGCGCATGTCGACGGTCTCGCCGAGCGCGGGGTCGCCGCGGGGGAGGAGATCCTCCGGGCCATGCTGCGGGCCGCCGCCCGCTGAGCCAGGATGGCCGCATGGCCGACACACACAGCGCATCCAACCCGTCCGGCACGCCCGGCCCCCGCCACCCCAAGGGTGCCCCGATCACGCCCGAGCTGTACGAGTACGTGCTCGCGCACAACCCGCCGCTCGACGCCGTGCAGAGCGCGCTCGTGGAGACCACGCGTGCCCAACTGCCCGGCTCCGCGGTCATGCAGGTCGCCGAGGACCAGGCGCCGCTGCTGGCGTTCCTGGTCCGGCTGACCGGAGCGCGGCACGTGGTCGAGCTCGGCACGTTCACCGGCCTGTCGGCGCTGTCGATGGCCCAAGCGCTGCCCGCCGGCGGCCGGTTGATCGCGTGCGACGTCTCCGAGGAGTGGACGGCGTACGGGCGCGAGGCGTGGGCCGAGGCCGGGGTCGCGGACCGGATCGAGCTGCGGATCGGCCCGGCGCTGGACACCGTGCGCGCCATGCCGGAGGAACCGCACATCGACCTGGTGTTCCTGGACGCGGACAAGGAGAACTACATCGCGTACTGGGAGGAGTTGGTGCCGAGGATGCGGCAGGGCGGGCTGCTCGTGGCGGACAACGTCTTCCAGGACGGCCGGGTGCCGGACGCGGCCGCGACCGGTCAGGTCGCGGCGATCCGGGCGTTCAACGACCACGTGGTGGCGGACGGCCGCACGGAGTCGGTGATGATCACGGTCGCGGACGGGCTGACGCTGGCCCGCAAGCGCTGAGGTCGGCCGGGGGCGGGCCGGGGCGGCGGCCCGGCCCCGAGCGCCGCGCGGAGGCGTCAGCCGCAGCAGCCGCCACCGCAGCAGCCGCCGCCACCGGAGGCCGGGGCAGGGGCGGATGCGGCGCCCGGCCCGGCCGCGCTGCCGCCCACCGCGACGGTCGACAGCAGCTTGACGGTGTCCTCGTGCCCCTCCGGGCAGGAGGCCGGCGCGGCGGACTCGGCCATCGGGCGGCTCAGCTCGAAGGTGGTGCCGCAGGGCCGGCAGCGGTACTCGTAACGGGGCATGGCCACAGGTTAACGGCCGCCGCCCCCCGTGGCCCGCTCCTCGCGGATCTCGCCGACCACCCGGGCGACCGTCTGCCGTACGGCCTCGTTCTCGGTGAGGAAGTGCCAGTAGTCGGGGTGGCGGCCCTCCAGCCCCGCGACGGCGCGCTCCAGCCGGGCGACCGAGTCGTCGAGCGGGCGGGCGTGGCGCGGGTCGGGGGTGCTGCGTCCGTCCATCGCGAGCCGCTGGGCGTCCCGGATCGCGAACCGGGTCCGCTCGGTCTCCTTCGACGGGTCGAAGGAGACCTCGTTGAGCCGCCGCAGCCGGTCGCCCGCCGCTGAGACGGCCTCGTCCGTGGTGTTCAGCAGCGCCCGGACCGTGCCGAGCAGCGCGGTCGCGTCCGGCCAGCGCTGCTCCTTGCGGGCGGCCCGGGCCTCCTTCAGTTTCTCCTCGGCCTGCGCGACGGCCCGCGCTGCCTGGTCCGGCACGGGCTGCAGGTCCTGCCAGCAGGCCGCGGAGAACCGTCGGCGCAGCTCGCTGAGCACCGGCTCGACCCCGGCGGCCCGGGTGGTCAGCGCCTGCGCGCGGGTGCGCAGCGAGACCAGCCGCCGGTCCATCTCCGCGGCGCGCTCCGGCAGCCGCTCGGCCTCGCTGCGTACGGCCTCGGCCTTGCGCAGCACCTCGTCCGCGCGCCGCAGTGTCTCGTGGACGCCGTGCCGGCCCGCGCCCTGGTTGAGCTTGGTCAGCTCGGGGCCGAGCGCCGCGAGCCGCCCGGCCAGGTCGTCGGCGCGCAGGCCCTGGGCCCGTACGGCGTCGAGGGCGCCGGTCGCCGCGAGCAGTGCCTGGCGGGCGCGCTCGACGGCCGGAGCGAGCCGGGCCAGCTGGTGCTCGGCCTGCTCCAGCAGCGGCCCGAGCCCCTGCGCGAACCGGTCGAGCTCGCCCTTGACCCGGTCCAACTCGCCCTTGGCGCGTGCCAGATCCGTACGGGCACGGGCCGCGGCGGAGGCGTCGAGGTCGTCGCGGTCGAGGTCGTGGGAGTCGACGGCGGTGATGTAGTCGTGGCTGGCCTGGTCGATGCGCTGCCCCAGCGCGCCGAAGTCCTCGGCGGCCCTGCGGGCGGCGGGGGAGCCGTCGGCGGCTGTGATCGTCTCTAGCGTGATCCGCAGTTCGCGCTGCGCGGAGTCCAGCTCGTAGAACGCCGCGGCGGCTGCGTCCTTGGCGGCCTGCGCGTCCGCCCGCTGGCTCTCCCCGCGGCCCCACCAGCGGCGTGTGCCCCCACCGGCGAAGGAGGCGGGCGCGGCGGCGACGGCGAGCACCAGCGGCAGCGCGATGAGTGCCACGAGATCCCGCCCTGCGCGGCCGAACCCCGCCCGGTCGAGTCCTGGTGGGCCGGATCCGGCCCGCTGCGACGGTCCGACGCGACGGCCGCGTGCCCTCTGCCCGTACGGCTGCGCGTGTGTCGCCGTCACATCCCTCTCCCGTGCCGTGTCCGCCCCGGACGCCCCGCGCCCGGTGAGCCCGGAGCCCCCCGAAAACCCGGAGACATTCTCCCACCTGGTGATGACGAACACACGGCCCGATAAGTGCCCGATCAGTTCACGGTTCGAGCGATCGGCTTGCGGCGAACGGTGCGCAGATCGGTTTGCACGGTTCGCGGATCGGTTCGCGGCGATCGGTTTGCGGCCGAGCCCCGGGCGCCATGTAATCTGTCTGCTCGTCCCCCGGGTGCATAGCTCAGCGGTAGAGCGCCGCCCTTACAAGGCGGATGTCGGCGGTTCGAACCCGTCTGCACCCACCCTCACCATCGCGGCCCCGCCCACCCGGCGGGGCCGTGGTCGTTCATCGCTTTCCGTCCTGGCCCGGCGGTATCAGGCCCACCACCGATCAGGCCCACCACCGGCCCCCTCTCCGCCACTCCTGGACGCCACACGCCCTCAACGGCCTCGACGGCCCCGGCCCAGCGCCTCGGCCCGCCCGCATCGGTCCGGTCGCCTCAGCCCAGTGCCTTGTCCAGGTTGAAGGCCGCGCTGATCAGCGCGAGATGCGTGAAGGCCTGCGGGAAGTTGCCGTGCTGCTCGCCGGTCGGGCCGATCTCCTCCGCGTACAGGCCGAGGTGGTTGGCGTACGTGAGCATCTTCTCGAAGGCGAGCCGTGCCTCGGGCACCCGGCCGGCCCGGGCCAGCGCCTCGACGTACCAGAACGAGCAGATCGAGAACGTGCCCTCCTCGCCGCGCAGCCCGTCGGGGCTGGCCTGCGGGTCGTAGCGGTAGACCAGCGAGTCGGAGACCAGCTCCTCGCCGAGCGCGTCGAGCGTGGAGAGCCACTTGGGGTCGGTGGGGGAGATGAACTTCGCCAGCGGCATCATCAGCAGGGAGGCGTCCAGCACGCTGTCGTCCTCGTGCTGGACGAACGCGCTCCGCTCGGCCGACCAGCCACGGTCCATGATCTGCCGGTAGATCCGGTCGCGGACCTGCCGCCAGTGGACGAGGTCGGCGGGCAGCCCGCGGTGGGTGGCCATGCGCATGGCCCGCTCGATGGCCACCCAGCACATCAGCCGCGAGTAGAGGAAGTTCTTGCGCCCGCCGCGGGTCTCCCAGATGCCCTCGTCGGGCTGGTTCCAGTTCTCGCAGACCCAGTCGACCAGTTCGCTGATGGTGTCCCAGTGGGCGCTGGAGATGGGCTCGCCCCACTTGTCGTAGAGGTAGAAGGAGTCGAGGAGCGCGCCGTAGATGTCCAGCTGGAGCTGGCCGCTGGCGTCGTTGCCGACCCGTACGGGCGCGGAGCCCAAGTAGCCCTCCAGGTGCGGCAGTTCGCGCTCGGGCAGCTCGGCGCGGCCGTCGATGCCGTACATGATCTGCAGCGGGCCCTCCGCCGCGCAGTCCCGCAGGACCACGCGGTCGGACAGGAACCGCATGAAGGCCTGGGCTTCCTCGGTGAAGCCCAGCCTGAGCAGGGCGTACACGCAGAACGCGGCGTCGCGGATCCAGACGTAGCGGTAGTCCCAGTTCCGCTCGCCGCCGATCTGCTCCGGCAGGCTCGTGGTCGGCGCGGCGACGATGGCGCCCGTCGGGGCGTAGGTGAGGAGCTTCAGGGTGAGCGCCGAGCGGTGCACCATTTCGCGCCAGCGGCCGCGGTAGCGGGAGCGGTGCAGCCAGCCCCGCCAGTAGCGCACGGTCGCGTCGAACAGCTCCTCCGCGTCGGCCAGGGCGCAGGGCCGGGGCGCCAGCTCGCCGCCGGCCCGGTCGAGCGCGAACACCGCGACCTCGCCCTCGTGCAGCTTGAACAGCGACCAGGCGTCCTGCCCCTGGACCTCGACCGGGACGCTGGAGGTCAGGGAGAGCGAGAGCGAGGGGCACTCGAAGACGACGCGGTCCCGGGCGGCCAGGCGCGCGGTGTGCGGCTGCGCGCCGTACTCGAACCGGGGCGCCACCCGCGCGCGGAACGGGAGCGAGCCGCGTACGCACACCACCCGCCGGATCAGCCGGTGCCGGTCGACCTCGCGGGAGTCCTCGGTGTCCACGATCGGCATGAAGTCCTGGATCTCGCCGACGCCGCCGTCCGCGAAGAAGCGGGTGATCAGGACGTTGGTGTCGGGGAAGTAGAACTGCTTGGTGCGGGCCGGGACGTCCGCGGCCAGCTCGAAGGAGCCGCCCTTGTCCGCGTCCAGGATCGAGGCGAAGACGCTGGGCGCGTCGAAGCGGGGGCAGCAGTACCAGTCGATCGTGCCGTCCGTGCCGACCAGCGCCGAGGTGCGCAGATCGCCGATGAGGCCGTGCTCGGCGACCGGGAGGTAGCGGGGACCGCCGGTCAGGTACCCGAGGTCGTGGCCCCCTGTTGTGCTGGACACGGTGCTCACATCGGCCTCCCTGCCGTTCGGAAGTGCCCGGGAAGATCCGGTACGTCCTGGAGGATCCGGTTTCAGCCTAAGCGGGATGGCGCGCCGGCGTACGGGTGGAGGCCCCGAGGCGGCGTTGGGGCCGGTCAGTATGGGCACGGTCAGTAGCGGGTGATCGCCGTCGGCCCCCGGTCCGCCGTCCCGATGGCGATGTGCGGCCGGGCCGACGGCGCCACCCAGGCCAGGATCCGCGCCATCGCCGCCGCCGGTACGGACACGCAGCCCGCGGTGGCCCCTCGCCCGTTGACGTGCAGAAAGATGCCCGCGCCCCGGCCCCGGACCGGCCGCGCGTAGTTGTAGCCGATCACCAGCGCGCGGGCGTACTGCGTGGGGTACGCGGACAGGCGCTCGGCGTCGCGCGCCGAGCAGTCGCGGGGCAGCGGCGCGACCCACCGGTTGTAGGACGCCGACCCGTTGTCCTGGCACCACCAGGAGCGGGCCGTGACCCTGCGGTACGCGACGGAGGTCCCGGCGGGCGCGGCGGCGGTGCCGAACGCGTACGGCAGGCCGTACAACCCCGTCGGGGTGGTCGAGGTGCCCTGCCTGCGGCCGCGGCCCTCGGTGAGACCGCCCGCGCCGAACCGCGCCGGGCTGGAGCCGGCCTTCACCCACCGCCCGTTCCTCCGCTGCCACCAGGTCACCGTGCCGTGGGTGGAGGCGGTGGACGGGGCCTCGGCGGTGATCAACTGGCTGCCGCCGCCGGTGCGCGCCATCCGCTCGGGCAGCGGCCCGGCCTGGGCGGCCGGCGCATCGGCCCCGCTGCCGAGCAGGACGCCCGCGGCGAGCGCGGCGGCCAGGGCGATACGCGTGGGGGTGCCCGCCATGTTCGGCCTCCCGGGGAGGTGTCTGAGTTCCCGTCATGTATCTCCCGGGGCGGACCGGGCTGAACATGGCTGCGCCGAACGCGGCTGCGCCGAACGTCCTAATCCGGCCCCCGTAGCCGTACGACCGTGGTGACCGGGTTCCGTACCGCCGTCTGCTGGACCTCCACCGACAGGTCGGGCGGGACGGGCGTGTAGACCGTGCCGTCGGAGGTCGTCAGCCGGCCCGTTTCGGGGGCGGCCGCCGACTCCCGCAGCGCCTCCGCCAGCCGGAGCTGGAGATGCGGGCCCAGGCGCCCCGAGACGACCGGCTCGTCGTCGCCCGGCAGGACCAGGACCAGGGTGCGCGGCCGCGCGCGCGGACCGGTGAAGCCGACCACCACCGCGTCCCGCGTCTCCGAGTGCCGCAGCTTCTGCCACTCGCGCCGCCCGCCCCGGTACGGGTGGTCCAGCCGCTTGGCGACCAGCCCCTCCACCCCGACCTCCCGCAGCGACGCGAACCAGGCCTCGGCTGTGTCCGGATCGGTCGTCATCGGTACCGGCTGGAGCGGCGGCCCCAGCGGGGCCAGCAGCTCGACCAAGGCGGCCCGCCGCCGCTCGTACGGCAGCCGCCGCAGGTCGGCGGAGCCGGTAGCCAGCAGGTCGAACGCCGCGTAGGAGGCGGGGAGTTCACGCGCCAGGGCGGCGGCCCGGGCGCGCCCGGCCATCGCCCGCTTCTGCACGGCGGCGAAGTCGGTGCGCCCGCCCGTCCACACCACCACCTCGCCGTCCAGCACCGTGCCCTCGGGCAGCGCCCGGGCCGCCCGCGCCAGGTCGGGGAAGGAGTCGGCGACCATGCGGCCGGAGCGGGCCTGGAGCAGGACCCCGGCGGCGGTGCGGAGGACGACGAGGCGGTGCCCGTCGAACTTCGGCTCGTACGCGTACGGGCCGCCGCGCGGCAGCACGTCCACCGAGCGGGCCAGCGCGACCCGCACCGGAGGGCGCAGCCGGGTGCTCATGGCGTACCGGGCAGGGCCCCGCCGGGTTCCAGGAGCGGCGCCAGCAGGTCGCCGCGGGCCGCCAGGCGCTCGGCCATGTCGCCCACCACGAAGGCGAGTTCGGCGGGGTCCCCGCACCCCTCGACCTCGTCCCAGGTCACGGGCGCGGAGACGGTCGGCGTCGGCCGGGCGCGCAGTGTGTACGGGGTCGCGGTGGTCTTCGCGGCGGTGTTCTGGCTCCAGTCCACGAACACCTTCCCCGGCCGCAGCTTGCGCGCCATCCGGTGCACCACGAGCCCGCCCAGCGCCCGCTCGGCCTCGATGGCCAGCCCCTTCGCGTACGCGGTGACCCGCTCGGACGGTACGGGTTCCAGCGCGGCCAGGATGTGCAGGCCCTTGGAGCCGCTGGTCTTGGCGAGGAGTTCGAGCCCGTCCGCCGCGAGCCGCTCGCGCAGCCAGCGGGCCACCGCGCAGCACTCCACGATCGTCGCGGGCGGGCCGGGGTCGAGGTCGAAGACGAGCCGGTCGGCCAGGCCCGGGTCGGCCGCCTTCCACTGCGGGGTGTGGAACTCGGTGACCAGGTTGGCCGCCCACATCAGCGTCGGCAGGTCCTGGACCAGCACGTGCCGCCCGGTCTCGCCCGCACCCGAGCGCGGTACGACGGCCGTCCTCACCCAGTCGGGGGTGCCGAGGGGCAGGTTTTTCGCGAAGAAGTGCTCGCCCTCGGAACCGTCCGGATAGCGGTAGAAGGACAGCGGCCGGTCCCGGAGGTGGGGGAGGAGGAAGGGGGCCGTGGTGGCGTAGTAGTGCAGCATCTCGGCCTTGGTGAAGCCGCTGGGGTAGAGCACCTTGTCCAGGTTGCTCAGCGCCAGTCGGCGCCCCTCCACCTCGGTCAGCTGCGACATACCATGAGAATCCCACGTATGGGGATGAAAGGGGATGAATCATGCGATCCATCTGGAAGGGATCTATTTCCTTCGGCCTGGTCAACATCCCCATCAAGGTGTTCGGGGCCACCGAGAGCCACTCGGTCTCCTTCCGCCAGGTGCACGCCTCCGACGGCGGCCGCATCCGCTACCGCAAGGTGTGCGAGCTGGAGGACCAGGAGGTGCCGAACGAGGAGATCACCAAGGCCTTCGAGGCCCCGGACGGCACCATGGTCCAGCTCACGGACGAGGACCTGGAGTCGCTGCCGCTGCCGACCGCCAAGACCATCGACATCCTGGCCTTCGTCCCCGCCGACAGCATCGACCCGCTCCAGCTTGACCGCTCCTACTACCTCGCCGCCGACGGCTCCGGCGCCGCCAAGCCGTACGTGCTGCTGCGCGAGGCCCTCAACCGCAGCGAGAAGGTCGCCGTCGCCAAGCTCGCGCTGCGCGGCCGCGAGACCCTCGGCATGGTCCGGGTCGTCGACGACGCCCTCGCGATGCACACGATGCTGTGGCCGGACGAGATCCGACAGCCGGTCGGGGTCGCCCCCGACACCAACGTGAAAGTGCGCGACGCCGAACTCGACCTCGCCGACACCCTCATGGCCACCCTCGGCGAGCTGGACATCGAGGAGCTGCACGACGAGTACCGCGAGGCCGTCGAGGCCCTGGTCGCGGCCAAGCTGGAGGGCACCGAGCCGGAGCCCGCCGGCGTACGGCCCGAGGGCGGGGGCCGGGTGATCGACCTGATGGCCGCGCTGGAGAAGAGCGTCAAGGCGGTCCAGGAGGGCCGGGAGGAAGGCGAAGGCGCGGAGGTCACGCAGATGCGCGCGGCGAAGCCTCCGGCGCGGGCCGCCCAGAAGACGGCGGCGAAGCCGGCGGTGAAGTCGGGAGCGGCGAAGTCGGCGGGGACGAAGAAGGCGGCCGCGAAGAAGGCCCCGGCCCGCAAGACCACGGCGAAGAAGTCGACGACGGCGAAGTCGACCGCGAAGTCGACGGCGAAGAAGGCCCCGGCGAAGAAGACGGCGGCCAAGAAGCGTGCCTCGTAAGGGAGTTCAGGACCCCATTGCTTGATTGTCTAACGGGCTTGCGGAATCAAGCCCGTTAGACAAAACCGAGGGTGGTGCCGGACGGGCCGCGGGGGCCTGGTTGTGGAGTACGTGCTCAGGTCGGCTGCTCGCCGCGGTGCGGTCGCCGCAGCGCCGCCCCCGCCACGACCCCGGCGGCGAACAGTGCGGCCACCGAGACCGCCGTGCCC
The DNA here is from genome assembly GCF_001418495.1 of Streptomyces pathocidini. Lineage (GTDB taxonomy): Bacteria > Actinomycetota > Actinomycetes > Streptomycetales > Streptomycetaceae > Streptomyces > Streptomyces pathocidini. The sequence continues at coordinate 14,503 of NZ_LIQY01000229.1, forward strand.
AGCCACGTCGCCCCCAGCAGCTGCCCGCCGAAGTACCCGAGGCTGACGCTGTACCCGGCCCAGGCGAGCCCCGCGAGCGCCGACCACGGCACGAACTCGGCGGCCCGGCGGTGCATCGCCCCGGCGCCGAGGCTGACCACCGAACGCCCCGCGGGCGCGAACCGGGCGACCAGGACCAGTGCCCCGCCGCCCCGGGTCAGCGCGGAGCCGAGCCGCGCCTGGGCGCGGGTCAGCCGGCGGGAGCGGGCGATGGCGCGGTCGAGGCGGTGCCCGCCGCGCCAGGCGAGCCGGTACGCGACCAGGTCGCCGAGACAGGAGGCCGTGGCGGCGCACAGGACCAGGACGAGGATGTCGGGCACGTCGCCCTGTGCGGCTCCGGCCGCCGTCGCCGCCGTCGCGGCGCCCGCCGAGCCGACGGCGTCACCGACCGCGTCCGCCGCGCTCCGGGTGCCCGCCGCCGCGGCGGTGGCCGCGGCGATCACCAGCACGCCGCTGGGCAGCACGGGCAGGAAGACGTCCAGCAGGACGGAGGCCGCCACGATCACGTAGATCCACGGGGTGACGGCCCACGCGCCCAGGTTGTCGAGCTGCAGACTCTCCAGCAACGTTTCTCCCTGTCCCGGACCCCCTTCGCGACGTCGCGGTAGCGGCAGGGGAGGCATGACAGCTGTACAGCGTACGCTTGCGGAGGGCCGGGAGATCCGCCGGGTCGGAGAAGGGCGTTCGTGTCCCTCTCACGCCCCGGCCGGATGGAGTTCGCCGGGAGTTCACCGCCCAACCAGGCGGTTCTCCGGGCCAGTTAGGCGCTGACCCGCTCCTTGGCCAGGGACGACTCGCGGCGCTCGGCGCCGAAGAGCCGGTCGGCCGCCCAGGCGCCCGGCCCGGTGAAGACCAGCAGTAGGAACGACCAGGCGTACATCGCGGAGGGTTCGCCGCCGTTCTGCAGCGGCCACAGGGCCTCGCCCTGATGGACGGAGAAGTACGCGTACGCCATCGAGCCGGAGCTGACGAGCGCGGCGGCCCGGGTGCCCAGGCCGAGCATGACCAGCGCGCCGCCGACGAGCTGGATCAGCGCCGCGTACCAGCCGGGCCACGTGCCCGTGGGGATGGTGCCGCCGCTGCCCATGGCGCCGCCGAGGACGCCGAAGAGCGAGGACGCGCCGTGGCAGGCGAAGAGCAGGCCCATGACGATGCGGAACAGGCCGAGCGCGTACGGCTGCGCGCCTGCCACGCGGGCCGCGGGGGGCGTGGGGGAGGACATCGGGGTTGCTCCTTCGGTTGGGGACGAACCGATGAGCACCCCAGGTTAGGGAACCCTAATCAATGCTTGCAAGTTCAATCTTCGCCGTGGGGGATGCCGAATCGGACAGCGGATCGGCCGGGGCGACGGGCGGTGCCGCGCGCAGGGCGGCCCGGGCCACCGCGTCGGTGTCGGCGAGGGTGACCGAGTTGACGCCGGGGCGGGCGCCCGCGGCCGTGACCCAGTGCACCCCCTCGGTCGGCACCCCGATCGCGAACCGGCGCGGATGGGCGCGCCCTTCGGCGTCGACCAGGCGGTACGGGCTGGGGGTCACGTCGAGGCCGCCCGTCTCGTAGCCGTCGGCTCGGTGGGGGCGGCAGGCGCCGGTCTTCAGGAGGCGGGCCAGCAGCGGGTCGCCGGTCCGCCGCAGGTCCGGCTCCGGGAGCCGGGCCTCGATCAGCGTCGTGACGGTGGTCTCGGAGCCGGGCACGGCGGGGGAGTGGGCCGTGAAGCCGCGCTCGCCGCCGGGGCCGCCGAGCCGGACCTCAAGGCCCGGCCCCAGCACGTCCAGGACCCCGGCCTCGACCAGGGCCACCAGTTCCTCGATGCGGCGGCGCGGCGGGCCGATGGACAGGAATGCGTTGAGCGGGGTGTACCAGCGGTCCAGGTGGTCGCGGCGCGAGCGGCCCGACAGGCCGGCGTGGTCCACGACTTGGCGCAGCTCGTTGCGCAGGTCCCGCAGTACGTCGAGCGCCGCCTTGACCGGCCCCGTTACGTTGCCGAGCCGGGCGTGGTCCGCGTCCCGCCGCAGGTGCGCGAGCAGCCATCGGCGGAAGTCCGCGGGACCTGTGAACTCCCGGCCGCGGTGCGGGCGTTCGGTCTCCTCCCAGGACCAGCGATCCCCCGGGGCGATCCCGAACTCATCGAGCACGGCGGCCTCTTCGGGGCTGCCGTACGGCGCGTCGAGGTAGGGCTTGCGGAAGTCGTACGGGGTGTGGGCGCCGGTGTCGCCCGGGGTGCAGCGGGCGGTGAGGAGGGCGTCGTAGTAGACGGTCTCGACCTCCTTGGCGACCAGCGGCCACACCTCGGCGCGGAAGTCGGGGAACTCGCCCGCGTCCGCGCGGGCGCGGAACTCCGCGATGGCCGCCGGGGTGAGGAGCAGCGGCTCGTGCCGGCCGCACGCGCCCTTCTCGTTGTCCCCGCGCGCGTGGTACGGGACGCCGCGCCGCGATCCGGCGTGGAGCCGCGGCTCGCGGCCGGACGGCACGTACCGGGGCGAGCCGTCGGGTGCGGTGGTGAACCGCCCGCCGCGGCCGGTCGTCAACAGGGCCAGATGGTCGAAGAAGTTGAGGCCGAGGCCGCGCAGCAGGACCGGCTCGCCGGGGGCGACCGGGTCCAGGTCCAGGTCCGCGGGGTTGGCGGGCGCGTAGTGCCGCAGGCCGTGTTCGGCGGCGTACGAGGAGAAGCGCTCCTCGGTGGCGCCGGGGACGGCGGGCAGGTGGCCCTGGGCCAGCACGACGGCGGCCAGGCCCGGTATCTCGCCGCCGTCCTCCAGGGTCAGCACCTGTTCGCCCCCGGCCCGCTCCTCCAGGCGTACGGCGCGGGAGGCGTGGGCGCGTACGTTCACGTTCTCGGGCGCCTCCGCCACGATCTTCCGGAAGACCCACTCCAGGTAGTGGCCGTAGAAGGCCCGGCTCGGGTAGTCGTCGGGGCCGGGCGGCTCCGCGGCCCGGTCGCTCGCGGTGGACCACTCGCCCGCGGCGGCCCACTCGTACAGGCTGGGGCCCGGCCGGATCGGGCCCTCGCACTCCACGCTGGCGTCGGTGAACAGGGTGACTTGGGAAGCGACCGTGTTCATCAGCAGCTCCGGCGGCTGCGCGGTGCGCCAGACGCGGCCGGGGCCCGGCGGGGACGGGTCCACCACGTGCACGGCCAGCCGGGCGCCCGCGGGCAGGAGTTCGGGAGCCGAGGCGCAGATCCGCTCCAGCACGCTCGTCCCGCGGGGGCCGGCGCCGACGACGGCTATGGCGTGGGGCTCTCCGGCCAAGGCTGTTTCTCCCGGGGCATCTGAGGCACAAGCGACGCCCCATCATGCCGCTCGCCCCACTGCCCTCGAACCCGGTATCGGACGAACCGCCTTCGCTGTGGCGTGGATCACGCGGACGGGCGGTGTGCCGGGGTGGGTCGGGGAGAGCCTCGGACCGGGGTCACATCGGATGTCTTTGCAAGGATGTTGCGCGACCCCTTGTGCCACCCCGGCAGGATCCTCTTCTTCTTCGCGCAGAAGACCTTCGTGCGGGGCGTCACCCTGACCGGCATGGGCGGCCGATAGGCCCGCCCCTCATGCGAGGTCCCGCGCGAAGGCCGACCCAGCCGGGGCGGCCGCCCGAGGGGCGGACCTGCGGAACGCCTCGACCGACCGCCCCGGCATCGCGCCCGAGCGGGTCAGCAGCCGCTCAGGATCCCGCTCAGCGCCGACTTCTCGGCCGAATCGACCGTCAGGTCGTACACGTGCTTGACCTGCACCCACATCCGCGCGTACATGCAGTGGTAGCCACTGGACGGCGGCAGCCACTCGGCCGGGTCCCGGTCGCTCTTCGACTGGTTGACGTTGTCGGTCACGGCGATCAGCTGGGCGCGCGTGAGGTCGTTGGCGAAGGACTGGCGCTCGGCGGTGGTCCAGCCGCTCGCGCCGGAGGTCCACGCCTCGGCCAGCGGCACGACGTGGTCGATGTCCACGTCGGAGGCGGCCGTCCAGGTCGCGCCGTCGTACGGGGAGTACCAACTGCCGCTGACGGCCGCGCAGCTGGAGTCCTGCTGGACGTTCGTGCCGTCGCGCTTGAGTACCACCTCTCGCGTGTTGCAGGCGCCGCTCTGGGTGATCCAGTGCGGGAACAGGTCCCGGCTGTAGCCGTCGGAGGAACCTTCCGCCCGGACGGTGAGCTCGCTCAGATAGCTGCGGGCGGTGGCCGCGCTCGGCGGCGTGGGCGGGGCGGCCTGGGCGGCGGGGCCGCTCAGGACCACGGTCCCGACCAGGGCCGAGAGCCCGGCGAACACGGCGGATCGACGCGCGTAGACCCTGCGCCGCGCGGTGATGGTGCGCGTACGGAACATGTGAACTCCTTCGAGGAGTGGGGGGTTTGGCCCCGGAAGCCCGGCCATCCTCGCGGCGCCGGGTGTCGGTGGGGTGGGCCGCAGGTAACAGCGTGGCGACATGCTCACGTCAGAATCAAGAGATGTGCGGGGATCCGGGCCGATTCCGCAGGGAGTTGACGACGCGTCAGTGCGCGCATGCGGCGGCGCGCACCCGTAGCGCGCGGGAGGCGGCGCGACAAGGGATCCTCGGCGCGGGGCCGGGGCTCCGGCGGGTGGGCAGTGTCACACCGGGCGCATTCGTGGGCGTGTCGCCCGCTCGCGTACGCTGGTCGGCAGCAGAAGGGGAGTAGCTCTTCGCCGGACCGTCGACATACTGCTCAGCTCCTACGAGCCGAGCCGGCGCCCGGAGGCGGCACCTCTACCCAGGGGATCCGCCAGCGAGACCTTCGGCCGCAGTGTCCAGACGCTGCCGTGCCGAAGCGACCCCTGAAGTACTGGCTCCAGGTCTCTCGGTACGGCCGGCCCTACCGATCGAGGAAACCCACCCCGTGATCAGCCTCTCCGTCACCGCGCTCGTCTTCGGCGTCGTCTTCCTGGCCGAGCTGCCGGACAAGACCGCCCTCGCGGGCCTGATGCTCGGCACCCGCTACCGCGCCTCGTACGTCTTCGCGGGCGTCGCCGCCGCCTTCGCCGTGCACGTCGCGCTCGCGGTCGCCGCGGGCAGCGTCCTCACCCTCCTCCCGCACCGCCTGCTCCAGGCCGTGGTCGGAGTCCTGTTCCTGGGGGGCGCCGCGGTGCTCCTGTTCAAGAAGGGCGACGGCGAGGAAGAGGTCCGCACCCCCGCCGACCAGAGCTTCTGGAAGGTCTCGGGCGCGGGCTTCATGCTCATCCTGGTCGCCGAGTTCGGCGACCTCACGCAGATCATGACCGCCAACCTCGCCGCCCGCTACGACGACCCGCTCTCCGTCGCCGTCGGCGCGGTCCTGGCCCTGTGGGCGGTCGCCGCGATCGGCATCCTGGGCGGGCGCACGCTGATGAAGTACGTGCCGCTGCGCCTGATCACCAGGGTCGCGGCGATCCTGATGCTGGCCCTCGGCGCGTTCAGCCTCTACGAGGCGGTGGCGGCGTAAACCGAGGCCCCTGCGTGCCCGCGGGTCACTCCCGCCCGAACAGGGCGTCCAGCCGGTCCTCGAAGACGCTCACGGCCAGGTCCGGCGGGCAGTGCTCGCTGAGGATCTGCAGACCGAGCCCGTCCACGAGCGCGAGGAGGGCGGTGGCCGCCTGGCTCGGCTCCGCCCCGCCGGGCGCCCCCGCCGCCCGCGCCGTACGGATTCGCTCCGCCACGAACTCCCGCATCAGCGCCGCGTCCTCGGCCGGCTTCGCTGCGACCGAGGGCCTTCCCGCCGCGTAGGCGAGGAACGCGAGCGCCACCCGCCCCTCGGCCCACCGGGTCTTGTCCAGCGGCAGCAGCTGGAGCAGCAGGGCGCGTACTTGGGCGCGGATCGAGGATGCCTCGCCCAGGGCGGCGAGGCCGCGCTCGATCCGCGCCCGGATGCGCTCGCCGACCACGCCGAGGGCGAAGGTCATCATCTCGTCCTTGGTGCGGAAGTAGTGCTGCACCATCCCGGACGACACCCCCGCCTCGGCCGCCACGTGCCGGAGGCTGACGGCCTCCAGTCCGCGGTCGGCCGCGACCCGCATCAGGGCGTCGGCGATGAGGGTGCGCCGGGCGTGGTGATCGACCTTCTTCGGCATGCGCCCATGCTTTCACCATGCGATCGCATTGAACGCGCCCGCCCGGTTGCCGCCGCGCTGCCCGAGTCCCGCGAGGCGGGGATCGCTCGCCGTGCCGCGCCCGGGGGGCAAGAGGCAAGCGGCTCCGCCCGCTGGTCAGGGTGCGCGGGCGGAACCACTTTGTTCTTCAACGATACAAAGCAGAGGCGGCTCCGCCAAGCCGTGAGGGCGGTGGATTCGGCGGATTCGCACCGCCCGCTCGGGGAACGGCCTCGGCGGGCATCTCGGACGAAATCGCCCGAGGATGGGAACCCCCGCCGCTACGGCTGGAAACCCCGGCCGCCCGAGGAGGTGCCATGGCGCAGGACGCGCGACCGGCAGGGAGCCCCGAACCGGGCCCCGGGCCGGGGGAGGGCACGGGGCCGGAGGGAGGGCCCGTACCCGATCGGCCCCGCGCCGGTGTCCTCGTGGCGATGGGCGCCCTGCTCCTGGGGATGCTGCTGGCCGCGCTCGACCAGACGATCGTCTCGACCGCCCTGCCGACCATCGTCAGCGACCTCGGCGGCCTGGACCACCTCTCCTGGGTGGTCACCGCGTACCTGCTCGCCTCGACCGCGGGCACCCCGCTCTGGGGCAAGCTCGGCGACCAGTACGGCCGCAAGAGGCTGTACCAGGGCGCCATCGTCCTCTTCCTCATCGGCTCGGTGCTCTGCGGCCTCGCCCGGAACATGCCGGAGCTCATCGCCTTCCGCGCCCTCCAGGGGCTGGGCGGCGGCGGGCTGATGGTGCTGTCGATGGCGATCGTCGGCGACATCGTGTCGCCGCGGGAACGCGGCCGCTACCAGGGCCTGTTCGGGGTCGTCTTCGGCGCGAGCAGCGTGCTCGGGCCGCTGCTGGGCGGCCTGTTCACCCAGCACCTCAGCTGGCGCTGGGTCTTCTATGTGAACCTCCCCATCGGTGTCGTGGCTCTCGCCGTCATCGCCGCCGTCCTCCGCATCCCCGCCCGGAAGACCCCGCACCGCATCGACTACGCGGGCACGTTCCTGATCGCCTCCGTCGCCACCTGCCTGGTCCTCTTGGCCTCGCTCGGCGGCACGACCTGGGGGTGGGGGTCCTGGCAGGTCGCCGCGCTCGCGGCCCTCGGAGTCGTCCTGCTCGCCGCGTTCGTCGCCGCCGAGCGGCGGGCGTCCGAACCCGTCATCCCGCTCGGCCTGTTCCGCATCCGGACCTTCTCGCTCTGCTCGGTCATCGGCTTCGTCGTCGGGTTCGCGATGTTCGGCGCGATGACCTATCTGCCGACGTTCCTCCAGGTCGTGCACGGGGTCACGCCGACCATGTCCGGCGTGCACATGCTGCCGATGGTCGGCGGGCTGCTGATCTCCTCGATCGGATCCGGCCAGATCGTCAGCCGTACGGGGCGGTGGAAGGTCTTCCCGGTCATCGGCACCGGCGTCACGTTCATCGGCCTGCTCCTGCTGCACCGGCTCACCGAGCGCAGCAGCACGTTGGAGATGAGCCTGTACTTCTTCGTCTTCGGGCTCGGGCTCGGCCTGGTCATGCAGGTGCTGGTGCTGGTCGTGCAGAACTCCGTCCGCTACCAGGACCTGGGCGTGGCCACGTCCGGGGCGACCTTCTTCCGCTCGATCGGTGGCGCCTTCGGTGTGGCGATCTTCGGGACGGTCTTCGCCGAGCGGCTGGACGACAAGCTGTCCGTCGCCCTCGCCGGGCAGCGGCTGCCGCCGGGGCTGAGCGTGGGCGCCCTGGAGTCCGACCCGCGGACCATCGCCGGGCTTCCGGCCGTGTTGCGGGGACGGGTCCTGCACGCGTACGCGTCGGCCATCACCGACGTGTTCCTCTACGCGGCCCCGGTCGCGCTGCTCGCGTTCGTCCTCGCCTGGTTCCTGAAGGAG
>NZ_LIQY01000023.1 GCF_001418495.1 Streptomyces pathocidini
GCCGTCGAGCAGGCGCTGCGGCAGGTGGCGCCGAGCCGTTACGAGGCGTACGAGCAGCTCCTGCGCGCCCTCGCCGAGGGGCGGGTGTGGATGCTCCTGTGGTCGGGAGCCCCCGGCGCCCCGGACGCCCAGTACGGGAACATGGAGGTCGACGGGCACGGCTACGCGCCCTGCGTCACCTCCGCCCAGGAGCTCGCGGCCAGCGGCTGGCACCGCGCCCACGAGGTGGCCGCCGGATACGAGGTCGCGGCCGCCCTCTTCCCCGACCGCTGGGGCCTGTGGCTCAACCCGCACGCCCCCGGCGGCGGCGTCGGCGTCCCCTGGGCCGACCTGCGCCGGATCGCCACCGGCCTGGACCTCCAGCCCGCGGGACCGCTGCGGCTCTCCGAGCCGACCGTCGAAGTCCCCCAGTTCTACGCCCTGTTGACCCAGAACGCGCACCGCACCCCCGCCGTGCGCGCCCTGCGCCGAGCCTGGGTCCAGCCCGCGCTCGGCGACCCGTACCTGGCCATCGGCCTGGACCTGTATGACACGGGCCCGCAGGCGGTGGAGGCGGCCCGCGCCATGGTCGGGCGCTCGGCGAGCGCGGTCCCGGAGGGGCTGCCGGTCTCCACGGTGGCGATGGCGGACGAGCACGACCCGGTGGCGATGTGGCTGCGCGCCCACGCCCGCCCGTTCTTCGACCGCGAGGCGTACGGCAACGCCGTGACCGCCCCGGCCCACCAGCCGGGTCCGGCGACGCGGCCCTACTGACGGGACCGCATGCGCGGAGGGTCGGCAGGGGTGCGGGTATGCCCCAATTCGCCCTCCGCTATTGATCTTTGGGCCCCCGCTCAGCAAACCCATCCGTCCGCATAACGGAAGCCCCCAGGCCACATCACAGTTGCGCATCCTTTCCCGGGGAGGGCTGGCGGGTGATCACAAGCGCGATGAAGACTCGCGTTCGCCGGATCGACCGGCCATCTGTGCGACCTGCCTCACGCCGCTGTGCCGCAGTCCAGCGGCGTCGATGCTCTTCGCACCTCCCGTTTCACCCGCACGACTTGCACCTGTGATGTAACGAGCCGCTACAGCGGCGGGCATGGGTCGGCCACAGCCGGCCGAGCCGAGAGGGGTCCCCAGGACGATGACGGTACCTATGCACGACACGGCTCCGGTCGAGACCGGGGATGCGGGCGTTGCCGCGGACCTCACCAAGAAGGCCGTAGAGGGCCGTTCGCTGGGCCGGATCGCCTGGAACCGCCTGAAGCGGGACAAGTTGGCGCTCGCCGGCGGTGTCGTGGTGGTCCTCCTCGTCGTGGTCGCGGTGTTCGCGCCGCTCATCACGAAGATGTTCGGCCACGACCCGAACGAGCACTTCGAGAGCCTGATCGACCCGCTGTTCTCCACCCCCTCCGGGGCCTGGGGCGGCATCAGCTCCGAGCACCTGCTGGGCGTGGAGCCGGTCAACGGCCGCGACGTGTTCAGCCGCATCGTCTACGGGGCCCGGATCTCGCTGCTCGTCGGCTTCCTGTCCGCCGTGGTCGCGGTCGTCCTCGGCACCGTCCTCGGTGTCCTGGCCGGCTACTTCCGCGGCTGGCTCGACGCCGTCATCAGCCGCGTGATGGACATGCTGCTCTCCTTCCCGCAGCTGCTGTTCATCATCGCCCTGGTGTCGGTCATGCCCAACCGGCTCCTCGGTCTCGAGGGCACGGGCGTGCGGATGCTGGTGATGATCCTGGTGATCGGCTTCTTCGGCTGGCCGTACGTCGGCCGTATCGTGCGCGGTCAGACGCTCTCGCTCCGCGAGCGGGAGTACGTCGAGGCGGCTCGCAGCCTGGGCGCCGGGGGGCGCTACATCCTGTTCAAGGAGCTGCTCCCCAACCTCATCGCGCCGGTCACCGTCTACGCCACGCTGATGATCCCCACCAACATCCTCACGGAGGCGGCGCTCAGCTTCCTCGGTGTGGGCGTCAAGCCGCCCACCGCCTCCTGGGGCCAGATGCTGTCCACCGCGGTGAGCTACTACGACTCGGACCCGATGTACATGATCATCCCGGGTCTGGCCATCTTCATCACCGTGCTGGCCTTCAACCTCTTCGGCGACGGCGTACGCGATGCGCTCGACCCCAAGGGTTCGCGCTGAACCGCCGTATTTCCAGGACCCGTTGCTCCATCAACGGCCGCTACTCACACGGAGGAACCGACAGGTGACTACCCAACGCAATTCCGGGCGCCGCAGGCAGGTCGCGGCGGCAGCCGCCGTGGTCGCGGCGCTGCTGTCCACAGCGGCATGTGGCGGCGGTGGCAGTGACGACAAGAGCAGTGCCGCGGGCTTCGACGCAGCCAACAACAAGGTGGCCAACGCCTCGGACAAGAAGGGCGGCACGCTGAAGTTCGCCGGTGTCCAGGACGCCGACTCCTGGGACACCACGCGCGGCTACTACGGCTTCGCCTGGAACTTCATGCGCTACTACAGCCGCCAGCTGGTGACCAGCGCGACCGAGCCGGGCGCCAAGGGCACCGAGCTCGTGCCGGACCTCGCCACCAGCAAGGCGAAGATCTCCGCGGACGGGAAGACGTACACCTACACCCTGCGCGACGGGATCACCTGGGAGGACGGCAAGCCGATCACCTCCAAGGACGTCAAGTACGGCATCGAGCGCGTGTGGGCGCAGGACGTGCTCTCCGGCGGTCCGGTCTACCTGAAGGACGTGCTGGACCCGAAGGGCGAATACCAAGGCCCGTACAAGGACAAGGACCCGGAGAAGCTGGGTCTGAAGGCCATCGAGACGCCGGACGACAAGACCATCGTCTTCAAACTCCCCTCCGCGAACAGTGACTTCGAGGAGATGCTCGCGCTCACCTCGGCGTCGCCGGTGCGGCAGGACAAGGACACCAAGTCCAAGTACGGCCTGCGGCCCTTCTCCTCCGGCCCGTACAAGTTCCAGTCGTACGCGCCGAACAAGTCCCTGAAGCTGGTCCGCAACGAGGAGTGGAAGCAGTCCTCGGACCCGGTCCGCAAGGCGCTGCCGGACGTGATCACGGTGAACTGGTTCACCAACGCCGACAGCATGGACAACCACCTGATCGCGGGCGACTACGACCTGGACATCAACCAGACCGGTATGTCCCCGCAGGGCCGCACCAAGGCGCTGAAGGAGCACAAGGGCAACCTCGACAACCCGGTCTCCGGCTACATCCGCTACGCGGTCTTCCCGCAGATCGTGAAGCCGTTCGACAACATCCACTGCCGCAAGGCCGTCCTCTTCGGCGCCGACCACAAGTCGCTGCAGACCGCCCGCGGCGGCCCGGTGGCGGGCGGCGACATCGGCACCAACATGCTGCCGCCGTCGGTGCCGGGCTCCGAGGGCCAGAAGTACGACCCGTACGGCATGGCCCAGAACGACGGCAAGCCGGACCTGGCCAAGGCCAAGGAGGAGCTGAAGGCCTGCGGCAAGCCGAACGGCTTCAAGACCACCATCGCGGTCCGCAACAACAAGCCGGTCGAGGTGGCCACCGCCGAGTCCCTGCAGGCCTCGCTGAAGAAGGTCGGCATCATCGCCGACATCGACCAGTACGACGGCTCGCAGACGACCGGCATCATCGGCAACCCCGAGGTCGTCAAGAAGAAGAACTACGGCATCATCATCATGGGTTGGGGACCCGACTTCCCGTCGGTCCAGGGCTACGGCCAGCCGCTGTGGGACAGCAAGTACATCCTGTCCAACGGCAACAACAACTACGCGATGATCAAGGACAAGGCCATCGACGGCCTGTTCGACGACTTCGTCACCGAGCTGGACGACGCGAAGAAGGAAGAGACCGCGACCCAGATCAACCACAAGGTGATGGAGGGCGCGTACTACCTGCCCTTCGTCTTCGAGAAGTTCGTCAACTGGCGCTCCAGCGAGCTGACCAACGTTTACACCACGGACGCCTACAGCGGCCAGGTCGACTTCGCCAGCCTCGGCGTGAAGAAGTAACTCCACCGGCACACCCGCCGTACTGCACGAAGGGCAGGTGAAGGCCCGCTCCGCGCGGCCGCGGTCAACGGACCACCCCCTCCCAGCTGTTGCTGGGAGGGGCCCCGGTTGGCCGCGGCCCGCCGCCGGGCCGCAGAGCAGTGCTCGCATACCTCATCAGGCGGCTGTTCGCCGTCGCCGTGATGCTGGTGGTCATCATGCTGGTGGTCTTCGGCATCTTCTTCTTGATCCCCCAGTGGACGGGCGTCGACCCGGCCACGATGTACGTCGGCAAGCAGTCCGACGCCGCCGCCCTGGAGGGCATCCGGCAGAAGCTCCAGCTGGGCGACCCGATCTACGTCCAGCTCGCGGAGTTCTTCAAGGGCATCTTCGTCGGCCGGACCTACTCCGGCGGCGGCGACGTCACGCACTGCCCGGCGCCCTGCTTCGGCTACTCCTTCCGCAACGAGCAGGCCATCTGGCCGGTGCTCGCCGACCGCCTCCCGGTGACCCTGGCGCTCGCGCTCGGCGCCGCCGTGCTCTGGCTGATCGGCGGCGTCGCCGCGGGTGTGCTCTCCGCGCTCAAGCGGGGCTCGGTGTGGGACCGCACCGCGATGATCGTCGCCCTCTCCGGCGTCTCGCTGCCGATCTACTTCACCGGCCTGCTGTCGCTCGCGGTCTTCTCCTTCGGACTCGGCTGGCTCGACGGCCAGTTCGTGCCCCTGGAGGAGTCCTTCACCGGCTGGCTCGGCGGCATGCTGCTGCCCTGGCTGACCCTCGCCTTCCTCTACGCGGCGATGTACGCCCGGATCACCCGCGCCACCATGCTGGAGATCATGGGCGAGGACTACATCCGCACCGCCCGCGCCAAGGGCCTGCGCGAGCCCGTCGTCATCGGCAAGCACGCGATGCGCTCGGCCATGACGCCCGTCCTCACGCTGCTCGGCATTGATCTGGGCGCACTCGTGGGCGGCGCGATCCTGACCGAGACCACCTTCAGTCTCCCCGGGCTCGGCCAGGCCGTGCTCAAGGCGATCAGCGAGCGGGACCTGCCGGTGATCCTCGGCGTCACGTTGATCACCGCCACCGCGGTGGTGGTCGCCAACCTCGTCGTGGACATTCTGTACGGCGTGATCGACCCCCGAGTGAGGCTGGGATGACCGACCCCCTGAGCAGGACCGGTGCGACCGTGGGCGAGCCGGTCGCCACCACCTCCGCCCCGCCCACCGCGTTCCTCGAAGTGCGCGACCTGCGAGTGCACTTCCCCACCGACGACGGCCTGGTCAAGTCGGTCGACGGGCTCAGCTTCCAGCTGGAGAAGGGCAAGACCCTCGGCATCGTCGGGGAGTCGGGCTCCGGCAAGTCCGTCACCTCGCTCGGCATCCTGGGCCTGCACACCACGGGCCAGTACGGGCGGCAGAAGGCGCGGATCTCCGGCGAGATCTGGCTGGACGGCGAGGAGTTGCTCTCCGCCGACCCCGACCGGGTGCGCAAGCTGCGCGGCCGTGAGATGGCCATGATCTTCCAGGACCCGCTGTCCGCGCTGCACCCCTATTTCACCATCGGCAAACAGATCGTCGAGGCGTACCGGGTCCACCACGACGTGGACAAGAAGACCGCCCGCAAGCGCGCCATCGAGATGCTCGACCGGGTCGGCATCCCGCAGCCGGACAAGCGGGTGGACTCCTATCCGCACGAGTTCTCCGGCGGCATGCGCCAGCGCGCGATGATCGCGATGGCGCTGGTCAACAACCCCGAGCTGCTGATCGCCGACGAGCCGACCACCGCCCTGGACGTCACCGTCCAGGCGCAGATCCTGGACCTGATCCGGGACCTGCAGAAGGAGTTCGGCTCGGCGGTCATCATCATCACCCACGACCTGGGCGTCGTCGCCGAACTGGCCGACGACATCCTGGTGATGTACGGCGGCCGGTGCGTGGAGCGGGGCAGCGCGGAGAAGGTCTTCTACGAGCCCCGGCACCCGTACACCTGGGGGCTGCTCGGCTCGATGCCGCGCATCGACAAGGAGCAGACCGACCGGCTCATCCCGGTCGAGGGCGCCCCGCCGTCGCTGATCAACATCCCCAGCGGCTGCGCCTTCAACCCCCGCTGCCCGTACGCGGACGTGCCCAAGGGCGGGATCACCCGGACCGAGCGGCCCGAGCTGCGCGAGGTGGCGGGCGGCCACTTCTCCGCCTGCCACATGTCGCCCGAGGACCGGCAGCGGATCTGGACCGAACAGATTGCGCCGAAACTGTGAGCGACGCGCGCCAGGCCGCCGGGCGGCGGATGAAGACGATGGCCGCACTTCTGCGCCGAGCGTGCGGAGAAGCGAACGGAACGGCACTGTGAGCGAGGACCAGCAGATGACGATCCCCGAACAGGCCGGCGCGGCCGAGACCTCGGCGGACCCCGCACCCGGCGAGTCCCTGCTCAAGGTGACCGGGCTGATCAAGCACTTCCCGATCACCAAGGGACTGCTCAAGCGGCAGGTCGGCGCGGTCAAGGCGGTCGACGGGCTGGACTTCGACGTGCGCTCGGGGGAGACCCTGGGCGTCGTCGGCGAGTCCGGCTGCGGCAAGTCGACCATGGGCCGGCTGATCACCCGGCTGCTCGAACCCTCGGGCGGCAAGGTCGAGTTCGAGGGCCGGGACATCACGCACCTGGGCACCGGTGCCATGCGCCCGATGCGCCGGGACGTCCAGATGATCTTCCAGGACCCGTACTCCTCGCTGAACCCCCGGCACACGGTCGGCGCCATCGTCAGCGCGCCGTTCAAGCTCCAGGGCGTCCGGCCGGAGGGCGGGGTCAAGAAGGAGGTCCAGCGCCTCCTGGAGGTCGTCGGCCTCAATCCCGAGCACTACAACCGCTATCCGCACGAGTTCTCCGGCGGCCAGCGCCAGCGCATCGGCATTGCCCGCGCGCTCGCGCTCAAGCCGAAGCTGGTCGTCGCGGACGAGCCGGTCTCGGCGCTGGACGTGTCGATCCAGGCCCAGGTGGTCAACCTGCTGGACGACCTCCAGGCGGAGCTGGGCCTGACGTACGTGATCATCGCGCACGACCTGTCGGTCATCCGGCACGTGTCGGACCGGATCGCCGTCATGTACCTCGGCAAGATCGTGGAGTTGACCGACCGCAAGTCGCTCTACGAGACGCCCATGCACCCGTACACCAAGGCGCTGCTCTCGGCCGTACCGGTGCCGGACCCGCGGCGCAAGAAGGAGCGCGAGCGGATCCTGCTCCAGGGCGACGTGCCCTCGCCGATCTCGCCGCCCGCGGGCTGCCGGTTCCACACCCGGTGCTGGAAGGCGACCGAGGTCTGCAAGACCAAGGAGCCGCCGCTGCTGGCGCTCAGGACCGGGCACCAGGTGGCGTGCCACCACCCGGAGAACGCGTCTGACATCCGACTGCCGTCGGGCAGCGCGGACCAAGCGCCGGGTGCCTAAGGCCGGTTGTCCTTGCCTCCTCCGGCCGCCGCGTCGCGCGGCCGGGGGAGGTGGATCCCGAACCAGATCACCGCGACGCGCAGCGCGAAGACCACGCACGCGGACACGACCGCCGCGACGTTGTCGTGCACGCCCACCGAGTGCAGCCCGAGATAGGCCGCCGCACCGGCCAGCGCCGCCGTCGCATACACGTCCTCACGCAGCAGCAGCGGCGGGAACTCGCCGCACAGCACGTCGCGGATCACCTCGCCCGCGACGCCGGTGATCACCGCCAGGATGATCACGGCCAGCGGGGTCACATGCGAGTCGATGGCCGCGCGGGCGCCGATCACGGTGACGACGGCCAGGCCGATCGCGTCGACCACGAGCAGCGAGCGCTGGGGCAGTTGCCAGTAGCGCAGGTAGACCATCGTGGCGATGCCGACCCCGGCGATGACCGTGAGCAGCAGCCAGTCCTGCGTCCAGTACAGCGGGTTCCGGTCGAGCATGAGGTCCCGCAGGGTGCCGCCCGAGATGGAGGCGGCGAAGGCCAGGACCAGCCCTCCGAAGGGGTCCATGTTGGCCCGGTGGGCCGCGAGCACCCCGCTCGCCGCGAAGGCGGAGACGCCGATCAGGTACAGCACGTGCAGCATGATCTTTCCCAGGACTCGACCGCGCCCCAACCGCCGGAGCACCGGCCCGCATCATCTCAGGCCGCGCCCACAACACGGGCCCCCCGTGGTTCGGCCCGCGTTGTGGGCATGCGTTCCGCTGGGGGCGATGGGGGTCCCCCCCCAGACTCCGTCCGGGGGGACCCCCATCGCCCTTGCGGAACGCATGCCCACACCGGAACGTGAACGCACGCCCACAGCGCGGCGGACGCGCGGCCCACACCGGAACGGTGAACGCATGCCACCGCGTGGCGAACGCACGGTCCACAACCCGGCGGAGCCGGGGCCCGCGCCGGGAGGGCGCGGGGGAGGCAAGGGGCCCGCCCCGTAGAATCAGGCGCATCATGGCCTACCTCGACCACGCCGCCACCACCCCCATGCTCCCGCAGGCGGTGCAGGCAATGACCGCCCAGCTCACCACCACCGGCAACGCCTCCTCCCTGCACGCGGCCGGCCGCCGCGCCCGCCGCACGGTCGAGGAGTCCCGCGAGACCCTCGCCGCCGCCCTGGGCGCGCGCCCGAGCGAGGTGGTCTTCACCGCCGGCGGCACCGAGTCCGACAACCTCGCGGTCAAGGGCCTGTACTGGGCCCGCCGGGCCGCAGACGCCCGCCGCGTCCGCGTCCTCGCCAGCCCCGTCGAGCACCACGCCGTGCTTGACGCCGTCAACTGGCTCGCCGAACACGAGGGCGCCCAGGTCGAGTACCTGCCCGTCGACCCCCACGGCCGCGTGCACCCCGACGCGTTGCGCGAGGCCATCGCCCGCGACCCCTCCGACGTCGCGCTCGTGACGGTCATGTGGGCCAACAACGAGATCGGCACGATCATGCCGGTCCGCGAACTGGCCGCCGTGGCCCGCGAGTTCGAGGTCCCGATGCACGCCGACGCCGTCCAGGCCTTCGGTCAGCTCCCGGTCGACTTCGCCGACTCCGGCCTGGCCGCGATGACCGTCACCGGCCACAAGATCGGCGGCCCGTACGGCATCGGCGCCCTCGTCCTCAAGCGCGAGGAGACGCCCGTACCGCTGCTGCACGGCGGCGGCCAAGAGCGGCACGTGCGCTCCGGCACCCTCGACGTGCCCGCCATTGCCGCCTTCGCGGCCGCGGCCGCGCACGCGGCCGAGCACCGGCCCGGGTTCGCCCGCGAGATCGGCGCCCTCCGCGACAAGCTGATCGCGGCGGTGGGCTCCGCGGTGCCCGACGCCGTGCTCGGCGGGGACCCCGACCCGGCGGGCCGGCTGCCGGCCAACGCGCACTTCTCCTTCCCCGGCTGCGAGGGCGACTCGCTGCTCCTGCTCCTGGACGCCCAGGGCATCGAGTGCTCCACCGGATCCGCCTGCACCGCGGGCATCGCCCAGCCCAGCCACGTCCTGCTCGCCACCGGCACCGCCCCGGACCTCGCCCGCGGCACCCTCCGGTTCTCCCTCGGCCACACTTCCACCGAGGCCGACGTGGACGCGGTCGCGGCGGCCATCGGCCCGGCGGTCGAGCGCGCCCGCTCGGCCGGCCTCTCGTAGGCTCCAGGGCTCGCTACAGCTCCAGGGCTCGCTACAGTCCCGGAGCTCGCTACTACGCCCGCTCCTTCGCCCCCACCTCCCGTACGAGCTTCATGTAGCGGTCCCAGTCCCACGCGCGCCCGGGGTCGGTGTGATCCGCCCCCGGCACCTCGGTGTGGCCGATGATGTGCTGCCGGTCCCTGGGTATCCCGTACCGGTCGCAGATCCCGGCCGTGAGTCTCGCCGAGGCCTCGTACATCGCGCCGGTGAACTGGTCGGGGCGGTCCACCCAGCCCTCGTGCTCGATGCCGACGCTGCGCTCGTTGTACTCCCGGTTCCCCGCGTGGAAGGCCACGTCCAGCTCGCGGATCGTCTGCGCTATGTGCCCGTCCTTGCGCACCACGTAGTGCGCGGCGGCGCGGTGCCACGGGTCCTTGAAGACGTCCAGCGCCGTCGCGTAGCTGCCCTGGACGACATGGATGACCACCCGGTCGATCACGTAGTCCGCGGGCCGGTCGGCCCGCCGCCAGTTCGAAGGCGAGGCGGCCACCCACTCCGCGCCCTTGAAGTCGACCACGCCGTCCGTGCGCGGCTTGTTGTTGCCCGGGAGCCGCCACCACTGGCGCGACAGCCCGTCGAAGTTCACGGCCACGGCCGTGCCCGCGGCGGCCGTCGCCCCACCGATCACCAGCGCCCGGCGGCTGATGCCCCGCCGCTGCCTCTCCTGCCCCATCCGCCTTTCCCCCCGTCGCCCGCAGTGCCCCTCGCCCTCGCCTTCACAACGCACACGGACCCCTCCGCGGTTCCCCTTACCCTGGTAGAGCTATGACTGACTTCCCCGGTGCACCCCACGGCCCCCGCGACGGCTCCCGCCTGCGCGTCCTCGCCGCCATGTCCGGCGGCGTCGACTCCGCCGTCGCCGCGGCACGCGCCGCCGAGGCGGGCCACGACGTGACCGGCGTCCACCTCGCCCTCTCCGCCAACCCGCAGTCCTTCCGGACCGGCGCGCGCGGCTGCTGCACGCTGGAGGACTCCCGCGACGCCCGCCGGGCCGCCGACGTGATCGGCATCCCCTTCTACGTCTGGGACCTCGCCGAGCGCTTCCGCGAGGACGTCGTCGAGGACTTCGTCGCCGAGTACGCGGCGGGCCGCACCCCCAACCCCTGCCTGCGCTGCAACGAGAAGATCAAGTTCGCGGCGCTGCTCGACAAGGCCCTCGCCCTCGGCTTCGACGCGGTCTGCACCGGCCACTACGCGACCGTGGTCGTACGCACGGACGGCACCCGCGAGCTGCACCGCGCCTCCGACATGGCCAAGGACCAGTCGTACGTCCTCGGCGTGCTGGACGAGCGCCAGCTCGCGCACGCGATGTTCCCGCTCGGCGACACCCACACCACCAAGGACGAGATCCGCGCCGAAGCCGAGGCGCGCGGTCTGGCCGTCGCCAAGAAGCCCGACAGCCACGACATCTGCTTCATCGCCGACGGCGACACCCAGGGCTTCCTCGCCCGGCGCCTCGGCACCGCCGAGGGCGACATCGTCGACGAGTCCGGTGCCAAGCTCGGTACGCACAACGGCGCGTACGGGTACACGGTCGGGCAGCGCAAGGGGCTGCGCCTCGGCGTCCCGGCGGCGGACGGCAAGCCGCGGTACGTGCTGGACATCTCACCGGTGGACAACACGGTGACGGTGGGGCCGTCGGAGGCGCTGAACGTCACCGGCCTCACCGCGATCAAGCCCCGCTGGTGCGGGGAGCCGCCGTCCGGACCGGGTACGTACACGGCCCAACTCCGGGCGCACGGCGGCGAAACGGAGGTCACGGCCGAGCCCCGCGAGGACGGACTCCACGTCACCTTCACGACCCCGGTGCGGGGTGTGGCCCCGGGCCAGGCGATCGTCCTCTACGACAACACCCGAGTGGTCGGCTCGGCCACCATCGCCACCACAAACCGAGCCCCGGCAGCCACCACCCGCTGAGCCCCCCCCGTTCCGGTGTGGGCAGGCGTTCCGCAGGGCGGAACGGGTGGGCACACCGGAACCCGCACCCGGCGCACGGGCCCCACTCCGCACCGGACCGTAGCCGCGCTCGAACCGCAACAGGCCACCGGGAGCTGAGGTTTCGTGGGCGGCTGCACGCCGGCCCGTCGGCGGACCGCCTG
>NZ_LIQY01000230.1 GCF_001418495.1 Streptomyces pathocidini
CCGGGGACGACCTGGAGGATCGACATGTCCCACATACCGTTGTGCGAGGCCCCATCACTGCCGGTGACACCGGCCCGATCCAGCACAAAGGTGACCCCGCACCGGTGCAGAGCCACGTCCATCAGCACCTGGTCGAAAGCCCGGTTCAGGAAGGTCGCGTAGACGGCGAAGACCGGGTGCAGACCGCCCGTCGCCAGCCCCGCCGCCGACGTGGCACCGTGCTGCTCGGCGATCCCGACGTCCCATACGCGGTCGGGGAAGGCCTCGGCGAACGGCGCGAGGCCGACGGGGTGCAGCATCGCGGCGGTGACGGCCACGACGTCCGGCCGCTCGGCTCCGATCCGCACCATCTCCTCGCCGAAGACCGAGGTCCACGAGGGGCCGCCGGGCGCGGAGAGCGGCGCGCAGGTCAGCGGGTCCATCCTGCCGACGGTGTGGAAGCGGTCGGCCTCGTCCCGCAGCGCGGGCGGGTAGCCGCGGCCCTTCTCGGTGAGGCAGTGCACGATGACCGGGCCGGTGAATCGTTTGGCCCGGCGCAGCGCGGACTCGACGGCCCCGATGTCGTGCCCGTCGATGGGGCCGACGTACTTCAGCCCCAGGTCCTCGAACATCCCCTGCGGGGCGATGAAGTCCTTGAACCCCTTCTTCGCACCGTGCAGCGACCCGTAGAGCGGCTGGCCCACCACGGGCGTCTGCCGCAGCACTTCCTTGCCCCAGGCCAGGAAGCGCTCGTAGCCGTCGGTGGTGCGCAGGGTGGCGAGGTGGTTGGCCAGACCGCCGATGGTCGGCGCGTACGACCGCTCGTTGTCGTTGACCACGATGACCAGCGGCCGGTCCTTGGCGTCCGCGATGTTGTTGAGCGCCTCCCACGCCATACCACCGGTCAGCGCCCCGTCACCGATAACGGCAACGACATGGTCGCCCTTCTTGAGCACCTGGTTGGCCTTGGCAAGCCCATCCGCCCAGCCCAGCACGGTCGAGGCATGACTGTTCTCGATCACATCGTGCTCGGACTCCGCCCGCGACGGATACCCCGACAAACCCCCCTTGGCCCGCAACTTCGAAAAATCCTGACGACCCGTCAACAACTTGTGCACATACGCCTGATGACCGGTGTCCCACAGGATGCGGTCGGCGGGTGAGTCGAAGGCCCGGTGCAGGGCGATCGTCAGCTCGACCACACCCAGGTTGGGGCCGAGGTGGCCGCCGGTCCTCGCGACGGCGTCGATCAGGAACTGCCGGATGTCATCCGCCAGTTCGTCGAGCAGCTCCGGGGGGACCGCCTTCAGATCCCGCGGTCCCCTGATGTTCTCCAGCAGCGACACTGTTCCGGGCCCCCTCTTGTCGTGAACTCGGCCGTCACCCGTGGTTTCCGGTGACCGTCTCCCTGGCCGCCCGCAGCGACTCCTTCAGGGAGCCCATGGTCGCGAGCACGGCCGTCGGCTCGTAGCCGCAGTGCGCCATGCAGTTCGCGCACCGGTCGTCCTTGCCGCGACCGTATGCGTCCCAGTCGGTGCCCTCGATGAGTTCCTTGTAGGTGGGCACGTAACCGTCAGCCATGAGGTAGCAGGGCCGCTGCCAGCCGAAGAGCGAGTAGTTGGGAATCGCCCAGGCGGTGCACGCGAAGTCGGCCCTGCCCTCGAGGAAGTCGAGGAAGAGCGGGCTGTGGTTGAGCCGCCAGCGCCGCCGGTTGCCGCCCGCGAAGGACTTCCGGAACAGCTCTCGGGTCTGCTCCACGCCGAGGAAGTGCTCCTGGTCGGGCGCCTTCTCGTAAGCGTACGCGGGCGAGATCATCATCTGGTCCACGCGCAGGTCGTCGTTGAGGTAGTTGAGCACCTCGATGACGGTCTGCGGGGTGTCGGTGTTGAAGAAGGTCGAGTTGGTGGTGACCCGGAAGCCGCGCCGCTTGGCCTCCTTGATGGCCGCGACCGCCTCGTCGAAGACGCCCTCCTTGGCCACCGACTCGTCATGCCGCTCGCGCAGCCCGTCGATGTGCACCGCGAAGGCGAAGTACGGGGAGGGCCGAAACTTGTCGATCTTCTTGCGCAGCAGCATCGCGTTGGTGCAAAGGAACACGTACTTCCGCTTGGCCACGAGCTGGCGCACGATCTCGTCGATCTGCGGGTGCATCAGTGGCTCGCCGCCCGCGATGGAGACCATCGGTGCACCGGACTCCAGCACCGCCCCGACCGCCTGCGCGACCGGCATGCGCTGCTTGAGCACCCCGGCCGGGTGCTGGATCTTCCCGCAGCCCTCGCACGCCAGGTTGCAGGCGTAGAGCGGTTCGAGCTCGACGATCAGCGGGAACTTCTCCCGCCGCCTGAGCCGCTGTTCTAGAAGATACGTTCCGACACGGATGGTCTGACGGAGCGGCATGGCCATCTGGGCTCACCTCCTGGGGAGCAGTGAAGAACGGTGCCATTCGAAGAAAGCCGGAAGCACGGCACGCAAGACGCGGAAAGCCGATATTCCACCGCGAAGTGTCCCAATGCGGACGAGCTCATGCTCTGGAGCGTCCACGACCACCCGTACGGCCGCAACCGGGCGCGGACCGGCCGCCACGGCCGCGCGCAGGGTCGCCGCGGACTCCATGTCGGCCGCGACGGCTCCGGCCGCCCGCAGCGCGGCCCTCTCCGCACCGCGCACGACGTGGTCGGATCCGGTGAGTGGGCCGGTGTGGACAGTGCACCCCGGCGCGGCCGCGGCAAGCGCCTTGACCAGCGTCTCCGTGCCGGTGCACGGCGTACGCCCGGCCGGGTCGCGGGTCTCGTCGGCGACGACCAGGTCCCCGGGGTGCATGCCGGGGGCGAGCCCGGCGCAGAAGCCCGTGGCCAGCACGGCCGCGGCAGGGTCCGCCCCCAGCAGCGCCCGGCCGACGGCCCGCTCCGCGGCCTCCGGGCCCATGCCGGTGCGCAGCACCGAGACGGGCCCGTGGGCGCCGCGCTCGGCGCCGCGCAGCGCGAACCGCTCGATGCCGAGAGCGCAGGCGATCAGCAGCGGAGCGGGCCGCGCGCCCGGCGGATCCGGCGGCGCCTGGCCGCGGGCCGCGGCCATCAGGCCTCCCGCGGCGCTCTGGAGCCGGTGAGGTCCGGCTCGCCGTGCACGTAGCGGCCCAGGGCCGTGACGGGAAAGACCTGCCGGTAGAGGTGGTAGTTGATCGAGAAGTCCCAGGGGAAGCCGGTGCCGGTGAAGTACGGCTCGTCCCAGCTGCCGTCCGCGCGCTGGGTCCCGGCCAGCCAGGCCACGCCCCGCTCGACGGCCCCGCCGTCCCGCTCCCCCGCCGCCAGCAGCGCGAGCAGCGCCCACGCGGTCTGCGAGGCCGTCGAGGCGCCGCGCCCGATCCACTCCGGGTCGGGGTACGAGCGCTGGTCCTCGCCCCAGCCGCCGTCCTCGTTCTGGACGCTCTCCAGCCAGCGCACGGCCCGCCGGACCGCCGGGTGGGAGGCCGGGATCCCGACGGCGGTCAGGGCCGGGACGACCGCCCCCGTCCCGTACACGTAGTTGGTGCCCCAGCGGCCGAACCAGGCGCCGTTCGGCTCCTGTTCGGCGAGCAGCCACTCGACGCCGCGCCGCGTGCGGCGGTCGTGGGACCTGCCCTCGGCTGCGAGCATCTCCACGACGTGGGCGGTGACGTCGGCGGACGGCGGGTCGATGACCTTGCCGAAGTCGCAGAACGGCAGCCGGTCGGGGAAGCCGCTGGTGTTGTCGACATCGAAGGCGGCCCACGCGCCGTTCCGCGACTGCATGCCGAGGTTCCAGCGCACGGCCCGCCGCACCGCGGTGTCCACCAGCTCGGGGTCCGGGTGCGCGACGCGGCGCAGCGCGAGGACGACCTCGGCGGTGTCGTCGATGTCGGGGTAGTTGTCGTTGTGGAACTCGAACGCCCAGCCGCCCGGCGGGAGTCCGGGCCGCCGTACGGACCAGTCCCCGGGCCGTACGATCTGCTCGCCGAGCATCCAGTCAGCCGCCTTGACCAGCGCCGGATGGTCGGCGGGCAGGCCCGCGTCGGCGAGCGCGACGGTGGCCAGGCAGGTGTCCCAAACCGGCGACTGGCAGGCCTCGATCATGCGGCTGCCGTCCTCGCGCCGGATCGCGAACCGGTCGAGCGATGCCAGCCCTTCGCGCAGGACGGGGTGGCGGAGGTCGTAGCCGAGCAGGTGCAGGGCGATGACCGAGTAGACCGCGGGCGGCTGGATGCCGCCCCAGCAGCCGTCGTTCTCCTGCCGCTCGACGATCCAGCGGGCGCAGTCCTTGAGCGCGGCCCGCCGCAGCGGCCGCAGCGCCACCTTGTGGTACGCGTGCAGGGCCCGGTCGACTCGCTCGAAGAACCCGTCCCAGGTGTTCGCGGGCGCCCTGGGGCGTGGCG